>DATIFD010000332.1:0-5313 GCA_035455385.1 Burkholderiaceae bacterium | reverse complement strand
GGCCGGCACCGGGCAGCGCGATCGACGACATCGATGCCGCCTACCAGGCGGCGCTCGCGGTGCGCGCGCTGCGCATCGCGCGCGGCGAGAAGCCGGTGGGCTTCAAGGTCGGCTTCACCAACCGCACGATCTGGGAGCGCTACCGCGTGTTCGCGCCGATCTGGGGCACCGTGTGGAACACCACGCTGCACTTCTGCGAAGGCCGCGGAGCGATGCCGCTGCGCGGGCTGTGCCAGCCAAGGCTGGAGCCCGAGATCGTGTTCGGCATGCGCGCCACGCCACCGACGCAGCCGTCGCTCGAGCAGCTGTTCGATTGCGTCGACTGGCTCGCGCCGTGCTTCGAGATCGTGCAGTCGCACTGCGCCGACTGGGTCTTCACCGCCGCGCAGACGGTGGCCGACGGCGGCTTGCACGGCCGCCTGCTGGCGGGCCCGCGCGTCCCGGTGCGCGACCTGGCCGACCACGGCGCGACGCTCGAGGCGCGGCTGGCCGCCTGCAGCGTGCGATTGCTGCGCGGCGACACGCTGGTCGAGCGCGGCCTCGGCCGCAACGTGCTCGATGGGCCGCTGCACGCCTTGCGCCATTTCGTGCTGGAGCTGCAGCGCTGCCCGGACGCGCCGACGCTGAGCCCCGGCGACGCGGTGACCACCGGCACCTGGACCGACGCCTGGCCGCTGCAAGCCGGCGAGACCTGGCGCGCCGAGTTCGACGCACCGCTGCCGTCGATCGAGATTACGCTGTGAACGAGCCGCGTCAGCCCGATGGCGCCTTGGATGCCGGCGCGGCCGGTGCCAGCGCCGGATCCCAGTGCGCAGGGGCGACCACCTGCGCCTGCGCCGTGTCGGCCATGTAGTGCGGCGACATGATCTGCACGCCGTTCTCGTTGAACACGTCCTGCACGTGGCCGTGCAACTCGCTCAACGCCTCGGCGCGCCGCGCCGGGGCCAGCGCGCTGCTGTGCGCGCACAGCCGGTACTCGACGTAGAAGTCCGACAGCGCGGTCTGCACCACGTAGGGCTTCGGGTCCTGCGCGACGCCCGGCGTGCGCCGCGCCGCCTCGAGCAGCATCGCGTGCACCTGGCGCCACGGTGTCGAGTAGCCTATCGTGACCGCGGTGTGCAGGATGAACTTGCCTTGTGCCAGGCGCGAGAAGTTGCGCACCGATCCGCCCACCACGACCGAGTTCGGCACGCTGACCTCCTCGCCCATGCCGGTGTGGATCTTGATCGCGAACAATCCGACGACCGTCACCGTGCCTTCGACGTCGCCGACCTGCACGTACTCGCCGACGCGCAGCGAGCGCGAGTACATCAGCGCCAGCCCCGACATGATCTGCCCGACGACGCTCGAAGCACCGAGCGACAGCATCAGCCCCGCCAGCACCGAGACGCCCTTGAAAGCATCGCTGCTCGAGCCGGGCAGGAACGGGTACGCCAGCGCCAGCACGAACAGCCAGATGACGAAGTTGCCGATGCGGCGCGTGGGCCCCGCGGTGTCGGCATCGAGCCAGGTCACCTGCAGCTCGCCGCGCTCTATGCGCTGCATCAACGAGCTGTTGGCGCGCGCGGCCAGGCGGCCGATCAGGAAGATCAGGATCGCCAACACCAGGCCCGGCACCGCCTCGGCGATCGCGGAAGCGAACTGCTCGATCACCCCGAACATCCACTCGGTCGCGCGTTCGCCCCAATAGCGCGTCAGCGCGAACTGCCGCAGCACGAAGGTGATCCACACGTTCAGCACCACCAGCGCGGCACCCCAGGTCACGAGGATGGCCACGCCGTGAGCCGCCGAGTGCGCGTGCTGCCAGTAGGTCGCCACCAGCGATCGCCCGGCACCCCTGGGTTGCCAGCGCTCGAGGATCGACTCCAGCCGCGCCAGCAGCCGGCGACGCACGGCGAACAGCGTCGCCACCAGCAGGTAGGCGATCAACGTCGCCCCGGCCGACAGCGCCGCACCGATGCCGATGCGGCGCCAGTCCTGCGTCTCGCGCAGCTCGTCGACCGCCAGTTGCAGCCGCGCGCTCACCACCTGCGCGGCCTCGGCCAGCGCGACGCCCGAATCGAGGTCGTCGGGCGCCAGGTAGAAGACCATGATCCCGTCGAGCTGCAGACCGGCCAGATCGGTGCCCTGCCACACGGTCACCCGAGCTGGGCCGCCGCGCTGCATCACCACCTTCACGGCGGCGTTGCCGGCGATGGCGCGTTCGCGCGGCGAGCGGCCCATCAGCGTCGCGCGGAACGTCACGATCGGTCGATGATTGACGACCACGGCGTTCCCCTGCGCGCGGTCGGCGTCCAGCAGCGCGCTCTCCAGCGCCACCGCCGAGGCGCCGGGCGCCGGCGCGGACGCCTGGGGCTGCGCCCGCGAGGCACCCGTCAGTGCCGCCAGCGAGACGACGGCGGCCATGCACAGACACCGCCAGCGTCCGATCGGCGGGCAGGAGACGCGCATGTCAAGCCCCCGTCGACGGATAGAGACCACGCATGCGCGCGAACAGCCGCGTCAGGCCGAGCAAGGCATCGATGCTCGGCGTGGCCACGCCGACGCGCTGCGCGATCTCGCACACCACGCCGACGATGGCGTCGAGCTCGAGCGTGCGGCCGGCCTCGACGTCCTGCAGCATGCTGGGCTTGAAGCTGCCGAGCTTGCGCGTGATCGCGTGGCGATCTTCGGGCTGCTGGTCGATCGCGCAGCCGATCCTGGCGCCCACCGCCGCGGCCTCGCGCATCGCCGCCGAGCAGAACGCCAGCACCAGCGGATCGTCGAGCACGCGATCGGTGGGCGCCCCGGTGAGCGCCGACACCGGGTTGATCGTCATGTTGCCCCACAGCTTGTACCAGATGTCGCGCCGCACGTCGGCCGACATCGTGACGTCGAAGCGCGCCGCGCGCAGCGCATCGGCCAGCGCGCGCAAGCGCACCGACTCGCCGCCGGCGGGCTCGCCGACGATCAGGCCCTGCCCCATCTTGTGCTCGGCCAGTCCGGGCTCTGAGGACCAGGTGCTGGCGTGCACGACGCAGCCGATCACCTGCTCGAACGGCAACGCGGCGCCGACCACGCCGCCGGGGTCCACGCTGGCCAGCGGCGCGCGCTCCAGCGCCGGCACGCCGCGGCCGAACCACCACGGAACGCCGTTCATCGCCGGCAGCACCAGCGTCTGCGGCCCCAGCAGCGGCGCGATCGCCGGCGCCACGTCGGGCAGCGACTGGCCCTTGACCGCAATCACCACCAGGTCTTGCGCACCCAGCTCGTCGGCGCGCTCGGCCGCCCGCGCGGCGGCGCTGCGCAGCACCCCACCCTCGCGCAGCCGCCAGCCGTGCCGGCGCAGCGCCGCCAGCGTTGCGCCGCGCGCCAGCGCGCCGACCTCGTGCGCGCCGGTCAAGGCCAGGCGCGTCCCGATGAAACCGCCGATCGCACCGGCGCCCACCACGCAGATCTTCATCGTTGCAACCCCGCACCGGCCCACCGCCGGAACGCCAGTATTGCGGAACCTCGGGGCGCAACGCCGGGCGTCGCGCATGGCGCTTGACGCACGGCAACCCGGCGTGTGGCGACGCGGCGACGGCGGCCGCCGGTGCCCACGGCGCGAACCCTGATGACGCCGGACGCGCGCACTCCTACAGTGATCGTTGCGCCGGCCGCCCCGCCGGCAAGGAGCGTCCATGAGCAGCCCCTCCAACGGCCGCACGGTGGCCGAACTGATCGCCCGCTTTCTCGTCGCCCGGGGCGTCGACCGCATCTTCGGCCTGCAAGGCGGCCACATCCAGCCGATCTGGGATCACCTGGCACAGCTGAACGTGCGCATCGTCGACGTGCGCGACGAAGGCGCCGCGGTGCACATGGCGCACGCGCACGCCGCGCTGGGGGCCCAAGTCGGCGTGGCGATGGCCACCGCCGGCCCCGGCGTCACCAACTGCGTGACCGCGATGACCAACGCGCACCTCGAGCGGGTGCCGGTGCTGCTGATCGGCGGCTGCCCACCGGTGCCGCAGGATGACCTGGGCCCGCTGCAGGGCATCGACCACGCGGCGATCATGCAGCCGGTGACGCGCAGTGCGCGCACGCTGCGCGTGGCCGACCAGATCGCGCGCGACCTCGACAAGGCATGGGCGATGGCCGACGGCGACGGCAACCCGCCGGGCCCGGTGTACGTGGAGATTCCCACCAACGTGCTGCGCGAGACGGTACCCGACGCCGTGGTGCTGGCCGAACACCTGGCGCCGAAGCCGCGCCGCGTGATGCAGCCCCACGGGCCCGACGTGGCGCGCGCCGCCGCGCTGCTGCGCGCGGCCAGGCGCCCGCTGGTCGTGACCGGCCGCGGCGCGCGCGGCTGCGGCCCGGCGCTCACCGCGCTGCTCGACGCCAGCGGCGCGGTGTACCTCGACACGCAGGAAAGCCGCGGCCTGGTCGATCCGGCACACGCGTCGGTGGTGGGCGCGATGCGCGGCCGTGCGATGCTCGAAACCGACCTCGCGCTGATCGTCGGCCGCAAGCTCGACTACCAGATGGGCTACGGCTCGCCCGCGGTGATGCCGAACGCGAAGTTCATCCGCATCGCCGACCATGCCGACGAGTTGCGCGACAACCGCCGCGGCGAGGTCGAGATCCTGGCCGACGCCGGCCTGGCGCTGCGGGCGCTGGCGGCGGAGGTGGGCTCCGCCTCGCGCAGCGTCGACACCGCGTGGACGCAGGGCCTGCGCGCAGAGCACGTCAAGCGCTCGGCCAGGCACGCCGAGAGCCTGTCGCTGGCACCGGCCGGCAAGGACGGCCACATGCACCCCAACCGCATCTTCGGTGCACTGCGTCAGGTGCTCAAGCCCGACGCGATCACCATCGCCGACGGCGGCGACATCCTGAGCTTTGCGCGCATGGGGCTCGAGACCCGCTGCTACCTCGACTCCGGCGCCTTCGGCTGCCTGGGGGTGGGCACGCCGTATGCGGTGGCGGCCGCGCTGCTGCAACCGGGCCGCCAGGTGGTGGCGATCACCGGCGACGGCGCCTTCGGCATCAACGCGATGGAGATCGACTCGGCCAAGCGCCACGGCGCGAAGTGCGTGTTCATCGTCGCCAACAACGCGGCGTGGAACATCGAGCGCCTCGACCAGGAGATGAACTACGGCGGCCGCGTCATCGGCACCACGCTGGCGTGGAGCGACTACGCGGCGATGGCCCGCGCCTTCGGCCTGCACGCCGAGCGCGTGACCGACCCCGCCCGGCTGAAGGGCGCGCTCGAAGACGCCTTTGCGAACGCGCCGGCGCTGCTCGACGTGGTGGTGACGCAGCACGCGCTCAGCTCCGACGCCGGCAAGGGCC
>DATIFD010000331.1:0-6198 GCA_035455385.1 Burkholderiaceae bacterium | reverse complement strand
CGGGCGCGCGGGCGTGCCGGCGCTGATCGCCGAGGTGGTCGAGGCCCGCGCGGTGCTCGAGCGCCCCGCGGCGCGGCGCGTGCACGCCGACGGCTCGGAGCAGCCGCTGCGCCTGGCCGACGTGGAGGCGCTGCTCGGCTCGGGCGCCCTGGTGCTCGACGCCTGCCGCCGCGGCCTGCGCGCCGGCGACACCTGGCTGCCGCTGGCGCGCCGGCCGGTGCTGTTCACGCTGGCGCGCGCGCTGGCCGAGGCGTGGCCCGGCGACGTCGAGCGCAACGCGCTGATCGCGCGCGCGTTTCGGACGCGCCGGCCCGACGAGACGCACCGCGCGCGCCTGCGGGTGGAGATGGGTCGGCTGCGCGTGCTGGCCAAGCCGCTGGCGCACATCGAGGCCACCGCGCGCGGCTACGCGCTCTTCGCCGCGGGCCAACGCGATCACACCGGCGCGCCGAACCACCACGAGGTCGCCGTGCTGGTGCCACCGATCGACGGCGAGCAGGCGTCGCTGCTGGCGCTGCTGGCCGATGGCGCCGCCTGGTCGACGTCGGCGCTCGCGCTCGCGGTCGACGCCAGCCAGCGCACGGTGCAGCGCGCGCTGGCCGAACTCGAGGCCGCGCAGCGCGTGCGCTCGGTCGGCCGTGCCCGCGCGCAGCGCTGGCTCGCGCCGCCGCTGGCCGGATTCACGACGATCTTGTTACTCCCCGCCGCGCTGCCGCTCGCGTAGATTTGCCGTCACGGTGCTGCGACGTGCAGCGTCCGATGGAGCAAAGACGATGAGCACCGCCGAGAACCTTCGATCACAAGCTTCGTCGCGGGTCGCAGAGATCGTGCGCGAGTACGGTCCCTTCGACGGCGCCGAACAGGTCGGCGGCGTGACGCACGATGGCCATCGCGTGTGGGCCGCCACCGCGGTGGGCCTGGTGGCGTTCGACCCCGCCACCGGCCGGACCGAGCGCACGCTCGCGTGCGCGGCCGATGCGGGCACCGCGTTCGACGGCACGCACATCTACCAGATCGCCGAGGCACGCATCGACAAGATCGATCCGGCCACCGGCACGGTGCTGGCGTCGATCCCGGCACCCGGGGGCGGTCGCGACTCGGGCCTCGCCTGGGCCGAGGGCAGCCTGTGGGTGGGGCAATACCGCGACCGCAAGATCCACCAGATCGACCCGCAGACGGGCGCGATCCTGCGCACCATCGAATCCAACCGCTTCGTCACCGGCGTCACCTGGGTCGACGGTGAGCTGTGGCACGGCACCTGGGAGGGCGACGAGAGCGACATTCGCCGCATCGACCCCGCCACCGGTGCCGTGCTCGAGCGCCTCGAGATGCCGCCGGGCACCGCCGTCAGCGGCCTGGAGTCCGACGGCGCCGGCCTCTTCTATTGCGGCGGCGGCTCGAGCGGCAAGGTCCGCGCGGTGCGCCGCCCCCGCAAGCCCGTGGCGCGCTGAGTGCCGCGGACCCTATCGATCGGCGGCTCGTCGAGCCAAGGAGCACACACCATGAACACCACCACCGCCAGCGCACCGAACCCCGTCGTCGACCACACGGTCGTGTCCAGAGAGCGATGGCTAGACGCGCGCAAGGCGTTGCTGGCGCACGAGAAGGAACTGACCCGCCTGAGCGACCAGATCGCGCGCGAGCGCCGTGCGCTGCCGTGGGTGCGCATCGACAAGGTCTACACCTTCGACGCGCCCGAAGGCACGCGCACGCTGGCCGACCTGTTCGACGGCCGCCGCCAGCTGCTGGTGCAGCACTTCATGCTCGGCCCGGGCTGGGAGCAGGGCTGCCCGAGCTGCTCGTTCATGGCCGACCACAGCGACGGCATGGGCGTGCACCTGGCGCAGCGCGACGTGACGTTCGTGGCCGTGTCGCGCGCACCGCTGGGCGAGATCGAGCGTTTCAAGCGGCGCATGGGCTGGCAGTTCAAGTGGGTGTCGTCGTTCGGCAGCGACTTCAACCACGACTTCGCCGTGTCGTTCACACCGCAGGAACGCGCCAAAGGCCGCGTTCACTACAACTACCAGGAGATCTCCTTCGCGCCCGAGGAGATGCCCGGCATCAGCGTCTTCTACAAGGACGACGCCGGCAACGTGTTCCACACCTACTCCACCTACGGACGCGGCGTCGAAGTGATGATGGGCACCTACAGCCTGCTCGACCTCGTGCCCAAGGGGCGCGACGAACAGGGCCTGCCGCACACGATGGACTGGGTGCGCCACCACGACCGCTACGAGCCGCAACCGGCGCCGGCCGCGCAGGCCGCCGCGTGCTGCGCCTCGCGCAGCTGAGCACTGCCCACCAACGCTGCGCCGAGCGACGCCTGCGAGCATTCGCAGGCGGCTCGCCGCGCGCTTCGATTTCAGTCGTAATGCAGTGAAGAAGTCTTTAAGGTCCGCTGAGGGAGTTCTTAAGAGCGTCCGGTCCTCGCGTTTCCTACAGTGCCGTCACGCCGCCGCAACCACCTGCCGGCGACACAAACGACGAGGATCGACATGGACACGACACAGACCACCGAACACTTCGTGCGCGAGGCCGCCGCGCTGGCCGACTCTGGCATGCCGGCCACGGCCACCGGCCGCCGCGATTTCTATGCCCCCATCCACAAGGCGCTGCGCCTGTTCATGACGCGCACACTGTGCACGGTGGGCGCGACCGACCCTGGCGATGCCGACGAGGTGCGCGCCGCGCTCGCGCTGCTCGAGCGGTTGCTCGCAATGTGCGAGTCGCACGTCGCGCACGAGAACGACTTCGTGCACCCGGCGCTGGAGCGGGCACGGCCGGGCAGCGCCGGGCGGGTCGCGGCCGAGCACGAGCACCACCTGGAAGCCATCGCCGACCTGCGCGACCTGGCCGCGCTGGTGGCCGACAGCCGAGACGGCGCGCGTGGCGCCGCGCTGGCCCGGCTGTATCGCACGCTGGCGCTGTTCGTCGCCGACAACTTCCAGCACATGCACGTCGAAGAAACCGCGCACAACGCGGTGCTGTGGGCGGCTTACAGCGACGCGCAACTCGAGGCGGTCGAGCACGCGCTGGTGTCGTCGATTCCGCCGGCCGAGATGTTCGAAGCGCTGCAGTGGTTCGTGCCGGCGCTCAGCGCGCCGGAGCGCGCGGGCATGCTGGGCGGGATGAAGCAGGGCATGCCGCCCGCGGCGTTCAACGCGGTGCTCGGCATCGCCGAGCGCACGCTGTCGCCGCGCGACCACGCGCGGCTGCTGCGCGACCTCGGCCTGCCCACGCACGTGGCCTGAGGGGGCGCAACGGCCGCCTCAGCGCGGCACGTTCAGCAGCTGCAGCGGCCGCGTCACGCACAGGCGGAAGCGGCCGCGGCCGGTCTTCTCCAGCCGCACGCAGGCCTGGCGGTCCACCAGCCGCCGGGTCAGCAGCACCAGCCTGGCCTCGAGGTTGTCGCCCACCTCGGGCAGGCGGATGTCCGGTGTCAGCCGCAGCTCGCGATTGCTGAACTCGGTGCGGCCGTGCTCGGCGTGGTCGCGCAGCAGCTTCCACAGCACGGCGCCGGCCACGCCTTTGATCAGGTAATCCTCGTCGAGGAACACGCTGTCGTCGTGGTCGTAGTGGCGCACGCGCAGCGGCAGCGCCTGCGGCGACGGTGGCATCGGCGCAGCGGCCGCCGCGGCCGGCGTGTCGTCGTCGCTCGCCTCGGCGCCGGCCTGCGCGCCGCGCGCCAGCGCGGTCAGCTGTGCGGCCACCTGCGCGGCCAGCGCCACCAGTGCGTCTTCGTCGTCCCAGCTGAAGCGCATGTCCTGCGGACTCTCGACGAACAGCACGCCGAGAAGCTGCCCGCCGCACAGCAGCGGCACCGCCAGCTGGCTGCCCGGCTCCGCCAGGCCGGGGAACGGGATCTCGCGCTCGAGCCGGTGGCCGGCGAGCCCTTCACGCATCGTGCGGCTGTAGGCGTACTCGAGCGTGGCGTGGTTGATGCGGATCGGCGTGGCCATGCGCGCGGCGACCCCGACCACGCCTTCGCCCAGCGGAATCTCCGAGCCGGCGCCGGAGCGGCCGTAGCCGCGGCTTGCCACGGTGTACAGCCGCTGCCCGGCGGCATCGAGCAACAGCAGCATCGCGTGGCGGATGCCGAAGCCGTCGCACACGGCCTCGAGCGTGCGCTCGAACAGGCTGTCGAGGTCGCTCGCGCCGGCCGCATGCTGCGACGCGCGGCGCAGCGCCGACAGGCGGTTGAGCGCGCTGTGCAGCTCCACGCGCGCCGGCGCCACCACCTGCTCGACGCGGTCGACCGCGTAGACGTCGGCGCCGCGCAGCTTGAACACGCCGCTCATGCCGGTGTGCGACGCGATGCCCGCCAGCTTGGCCCGCATGCGCTCGAACAGCGCGCCTTCGGTCTCGGTGCGCAGGTAGCGCGCGGCGACGCGATACATCGCGCCGTTGGCCGGATGGATCACCAGCAGTTCGGTCACCGGGTTGGCCAGCACGTTGCGCCGCGTCTTGTTGAAGAACTGGAACGACAGCGCCAGGTGTCGCGTGTCGACGTATTCCACCTGCGAGATGTAGGTGACGTTGGGCGTGCCGTCGCTGGCGCAGGTGGCCATCACGCCGGGAATGGCGCCCTCCAGGCAGGGCCGGATGTCGTCGAGGTCGAGCGCGTCGACGGCCATGGTCATCAGCGCGTCGGCGCCAGCGGCTCGCCGGCCGCAGGGCCCGGCGTCTGCTCGAACGCCTCGGCGATCGTGAAGTGCACCGCCGCCAGCGCGTCGGGGTGGCTGAGGATGGTTTGCGCCACGACGTGCCCGAAGCCGAGCTGCGCGATCTCGGCGACGAAACCTTCCACGTAGCGCTCGGCCAGCGCCACGTCGTCGGGGCCGCAGGGGGCCACCATCGCGTCGTGGCCCTTGACCTGGATCGTGCGGTGGCTCGTCGGCTCGCTGAACACCACCGCGATGTGGCCGTTGTCGCGCAGGTCGGCCAGCACCTGGCCGCTGCTGCTTTGCGGCACCAGCAGCGTGGCGCGACGCCGGTCGGCGGAGAGCCGGCAGCCCACCGCCCGCAGCAGGTGCGGCCGCAGGTTGGCGTCGCGGCTGCCCACCATGATCGAGACGCGGCGATGGATCAGCGCGGCCTGCTCGGGGCCGATCGGCGAGGGCGCGTCGTGAACCATGGGTGAGCAGTTTAGTGATGCCCAACGCGGGACCGCGGGTAATCGGCGAAGCGCGACTACAGTCGGGCATCGATCGGCAGCGGGCACGACCCCCCGGGCATCCGCATGAACACCACCGCGCGCCACCGCGCAGACCTCGCCCGCATCGCCCACCAGGCCATGCTCGAGCGTGGCCTGGAACCGGGCTTCCCCGCATCCGCACTGCAGCAACTGGCGTCGATCGCCGGCCCCGGCCGCGACGCCGACCCGCGCATCCGCAATCTCACCGCGCTGCCGTGGTGTTCGCTCGACAACGACGACTCGCTCGACCTCGACCAGCTCACCGCCTGCGAACAGCTCGACGGCGACCGCGTCAAGGTGTGGGTGGCGGTGGCCGACGTGGACGCTGTGGTCAAGAAGGGCTCGGCCATCGACCTGCACGCGTGGACCAACACGACGTCGGTCTACACGTCGGCCAAGGTGTTTCCGATGCTGCCCGAGCACCTGAGCACCGACCTCACGTCGCTCAACCCCGGGCAGGACCGGCTGGCGCTCGTCACCGAGATGACCGTGGCGAGCGACGGGCCGATCGCGCAGGGCACCGTGCAGCGCGCGCTGGTGCGCAACAAGGCCAAGCTGGCGTACGACGCCGTGTCGGCCTGGCTCGACGGCGTCGGCGCACTGCCTGACGCGGCCCGCGCGGTGACGGGGATGGACGCGCAGCTGCGCATCCAGGACGCCGTGGCCCAGCGCCTGCGCGCGCGGCGGCACGCGCAGGGCTCGCTGGAGCTCGAGACCTTTCAGCCGCGCGCGCTGTTCGAGCAAGAGCGCGTGGTGGACATCCGCCAGCAGGCGCAGAACCGCGGCCGCCAGCTCATCGAGGAACTGATGATCGCCACCAACGGCTGCACCGCGCGGTTTCTCGCCGACGCTGGCGGAGCCTCGCTGCGCCGCGTGGTGCGCTCGCCGGAGCGCTGGGCGCGTATCGTCGACGTCGCCCGCCAGTATGGCGAATCGTTGCCGCCCGAGCCTGACTCGCGTGCGCTCGAAGCGTTCCTGGCTCGACGGCACCAGGTCGATCCGCT
>DATIFD010000330.1:0-10467 GCA_035455385.1 Burkholderiaceae bacterium | reverse complement strand
GGGTCGTCGTGCACGATCGGCCCGCAGTCGTTGCGCCCCGGGATGTCGCGCGCGCCGAACACGTCGACCACGCCGGGCAGTGCGGCGATCGCTTCGAGCGCCGTCGCGCTCAACCGGCCGTGCGCCACCGGCGACAGGCCGAGCGCCGCGTGCAGCGTGCCGGCGAGCTCGGGCATGTCGTCGACGTACGTTGCCTCGCCGGCCACATGCAGGTGCGCGGATTCGTGCGGGTGCGGCACGCCGACGCCCGGCGACACGTCGGTGCCGGCCTCGACCACGGCGGCTTCGTGCGGCTTGTTCATCGCGTCACGCCGTCGCGCGGGCCCAGACGGTCAACGCATGCGGCGGCAGCGCATCGCGCGCTCGGGTCTCGAGCCAATAGCGTTGCAGCAGACCGCGGGCCACCGCGAGGCGGTAGGCGGCGCTCGCGCGCAGGTCGGACAGCGGCCTGAAGTCGTCGGCCAACGCCTGCGACGCGCGTCGCACAGCGGCCTCGTCCCAGCGCTGACCGATCAGCGCACGCTCGGTCGCCGCGGCGCGCTTGACGATCGCCGCCATGCCGCCGAACACCAGGCGGGCGTCGGCAACGCGCTCGCCATCGAGCCGCAGGCGGAACGCGCCGAACACCGCCGAGATGTCGCTGTCGAAGCGCTTGGAGATTTTGCACGCGCGCAGCGTGCCGCCGCCGAATGCTGCCAACGGCACTTCGATCGTCTGCACGAATTCGCCGGCCTCGAGCCGGTTGACCATGTAGTCGACGTAGAAGTCGGCCAGCGGCATGCGCCGCACCGCATCGCCCTTGCGCAGCACGAGCTGCGCGTCGAGCGCGATCAGCACCGGTGCGCTGTCGCCGATCGGCGAGCCGTTGGCGACGTTGCCGCCCATCGTGCCCATGTGCCGGATCGGCGGCGACGCGAAACGCAGCCAGGCTTCGGTGAGCGGCGGTGCGCGTGCGGCGAGCGCGGCCCAGGCATCTTCGAGCGACGCGCCGGCGCCGATCGACAGCATGCCGTCACCGGCCGCGATGCGCTTGAGCTCGGCCACCTCGCCGAGGTACACGATGTCGCCGAGGTCGCGGAACTGCTTGTTGACCCACAGGCCGATGTCGGTGGCGCCGGCCAGCAGCCGCGCCTGGGGGTGCGCCAGGCGCAGGCGGGCGAGTTCGGTCAACGTGCGTGGCGCGAAGTAGCGATCGGTGCGGCCCGCGGTGGCGGTGCTGCGGCCGCTGTAGGTGAAGGCCGTGCGCGGCACCGTGCGCAACGCCGCGGCTGCAGCCTCGACCGGCAATCGCTTCACGGGGAAGTCGAACATGCGCTGCCCGGCGTCGAGGATCGGGCGGTAGCCGGTGCAGCGGCACAGGTTGCCGGCGATCTCGTCGGCCAGCTGCTGGCGCGCCGGCCTGCGACGCTTGCCGGCGTGGCGCTGGTAGCAGGCGGTGAGCGACATCACGAAGCCCGGCGTGCAGAAGCCGCATTGCGACGCGTGGCAGTCGACCATGGCCTGTTGCACAGGATGAAGCGCGCCGCCACCCGCGGCGGTGACGTCCTCGACCGTGAACAGCGCCTTGCCGTGCAGCGTCGGCAGGAAACGGATGCAGGCGTTCACCGTCTGCAACGCCAGCTTGCCGCCGCGCGCGGGCTCGCCGACGATCACCGTGCAGGCGCCGCAGTCGCCCTCGGCGCAGCCTTCCTTGGTGCCGGTGCAATGCGCGTCCTCGCGCAGCCACTGCAGCACCGTGCGCGTCGGCGCGGCGTCGTTGACCTCGACGATCCGGCCGCGATGGTAGAAGCGGATTGCGCGTGTGGTCATCGGCGGCGCCGCAGACCGTGGATTACCCGGCCTGGGAGCAAGGAATGCGCGCGACTATAGTCCACGGGCCATGCCCGTGCCTCGAGATCCGCCACGCCGCGCGCTGCGCGCCGACCTGCTGGATTTCACCGGCGACCCCGGCCTCGGCGCACCGGACCTCGCGACGGTGCGGCATCGCCCCGACCATTGGCTCCTGATCGAGCGCGGGCGCATCGTCGGCGTGCTTCCGGGCAGCCAGAGCCCGGGCGACGACTGGCCGCGCGAGGACCATCGCGGGCGGCTGCTGCTGCCGGGCTTCATCGACACCCATGTGCACAGCGTGCAGCTCGACGTGATCGCCTCGTACGGCAGCGAGCTGCTCGACTGGCTCGAGCGCTACACCTTCCCGGCCGAGAGCCGCCATGCCGACGCCGGGCATGCGACGACGCAGGCGTCGGCGTTCGCCGACGCGCTGCTGGCGCACGGCACCACGGCGGCCGTGGTGTTTCCGAGCGTGCACGTGTCGTCGGTCGACGCGCTGTTCGACGCGGCGCGCGCGCGCGGCATGCGCATGATCGCCGGCAAGGTGCTGATGGACCGGCATGCGCCGGAGGAGCTGCGCGACGACGTCGTGCAGGCGCAGGCCGACTGCGAGGCGCTGATCGCGCGCTGGCACAACGTGAGCCGCCTCGCCTATGCGGTGACGCCGCGCTTCGCGGCCACCAGCACGCCGGAGCAACTGGCGATGGCCGGCGAGCTGCTGGCGAGCCACCCGGGCGTGTACATGCAGACCCACGTCGCCGAGAACCGCGCCGAGGTGGCGTGGATCGCCAGGCTGTTCCCCGAGGCGCGCAGCTACCTCGACGTCTACCACCGGCACGGGCTGCTCAACGAGCGCGCGGTGCTCGCGCACGGCATCTGGCTCGACGACGACGACCGCCGCGCGCTGGTCGACACCGGCGCGCAGATCGCGCACTGCCCGAGCTCGAACCTGTTCCTCGGCAGCGGTCTGTTCGACTGGCAGGCCCTGGCCGACCTGCACGTACGGGTCTCAATGGCCACCGACGTCGGCGGCGGCACCAGCCTGTCGATGATCCGCACGATGGCCGACGCCTACCGCGTGCAGGCGCTGCGCGGCGTGCGCCTGAGCGCGTTCAAGGCGCTGCACACCGCCACGCTGGGCGCCGCGCAGGCGCTGCGGCTCGACCACGAGATCGGCAGCTTCGAGCCCGGGCGCATGGCCGACATCGCGGTCTGGGACTGGGCCGTCGGTGCGGTGGCCAGCGCGCGCGACGCGTTGGCACGCGATCTGCACGAGCGCCTGTTTGCGTGGATGATGCTGGCCGACGAGCGGTCGCTGGTCACCACGCTGGTGGCCGGATGCACCCGATACAAGCGCCGGGGCGACGATTCCGGTGTGGCCGGGAGGCTGAGGACGGAGGCAACGATCGATGGCGGCACCACCGCGGCTTGAGCTGGTCGGCATCGGCAAGCAGTACCCCGCCGTCAAGGCCAACGACGGCGTCGACCTGACGGTCGCACCCGGGCAGATCCACGCCGTGCTCGGCGAGAACGGCGCCGGCAAGTCGACGCTGATGAAGATCATCTACGGCGCGGTGCAACCCGACGAAGGCGAGATCCGCTGGAACGGCACCCGCGTGAAGGTGCGCAACCCGCAGGAGGCGCGCGCGCTGGGCATCAGCATGGTGTTTCAGCACTTCTCGCTGTTCGACACGCTGTCGGGCGCCGAGAACGTCTGGCTCGGCCTCGACAAGGCGTTCACGCTGTCGGAGGTGACGCGCCGCATCCTCAAGGTGGCGCAGGACTACGGGCTCGAGGTCGACCCCGCGCGGCCGGTGCACACGCTGTCGGTCGGCGAGCGCCAGCGCGTCGAGATCGTGCGCGCGCTGCTGACCAACCCCAAGCTGCTGATCCTCGACGAGCCGACCTCGGTGCTGACGCCGCAGGCGGTGGAGCGCCTGTTCGTGACGCTGCGCCAGTTGTCGAAGGAGGGCTGCTCGATCCTCTACATCAGCCACAAGCTCGACGAGATCCGCGCGCTGTGCCACCACTGCACCGTGCTGCGCGGTGGCAAGGTGACGGGCGAGGTCGATCCGACGAAGGAGAGCAACGCCAGCCTGTCGCGCCTGATGATCGGCGCCGAGCCGCCGCAGCTGCAGCACCGCGCGGCACAGCCCGGCGCCGTGGTGCTGCAGGTGAAGGGCCTGTCGTGCCCGAAGCAGGACCAGTTCGGCACCGAGCTGCGCGACATCGCGTTCGACGTGCGCGCCGGCGAGATCGTCGGCGTGGCGGGCGTCTCGGGCAACGGCCAGCAGGAGTTGATGGCCGTGCTGTCGGGCGAAGACCCGCGCGCGCCGGCCGGCTCGATCGCCGTGTTCGGCACCGACGTGTCGCGCGCGCACCCGCGCCAGCGCCGCCGTCTGGGGCTGCACTTCGTGCCCGAGGAGCGGCTCGGCCGCGGCGCGGTGCCGACGCTGTCGCTGGCCGCGAACACGCTGCTGACGCGCACCGAGAACGTCGGCCGCGGCGGCTGGCTGCGCATGGCCGCGATCGACGCGCTGGCCGCCGGGCTGATCGCGCGCTTCAACGTCAAGGCCGGCGGCCCCGACGCGGCGGCGCGCAGCCTGTCGGGCGGCAACCTGCAGAAGTTCATCGTCGGCCGCGAGATCGATGCCAGGCCCAGGCTGCTGATCGTGTCGCAGCCCACCTGGGGCGTCGACGTCGGCGCGGCGGCGCAGATCCGCGGCGAGCTGCTGGCGCTGCGCGACGCCGGCTGCGCGCTGCTGGTGGTCAGCGAGGAACTCGACGAGCTGTTCGAGATCAGCGACCGGCTGCTGGTGATCGCGCAAGGGCGCGTCAGCCCGAGCGTGCCGACCGCGAAGGCGACGATCGAGATGATCGGTGAGTGGATGAGCGGCTTGTGGCCGCGGCCCCAGGCCACGACGGAGGCCGCCCATGCTTAAGCTCGAGGTGCGGCCGCAGCCGTCGAAGCTGATGTCGATGGCCTCGCCGCTGCTGGCGCTGCTGATCACGGTGCTGATCGGCGTGGCGATGTTCGCGCTGCTGGGCAAGGACCCGCTGCGTGCGCTGCAGATGTTCTTCTGGGAGCCGATCAAGAGCGCCTACGCGTGGACCGAGATCGCCGTCAAGGCGACGCCGCTGGTGCTGATCGGCCTCGGCCTGGCGATCTGCTACCGCTCCAACGTGTGGAACATCGGTGCCGAGGGGCAGTACGTGATCGGCGCGGTGTTCGCTGGCGGCATCGCGATGCAGGCCGGCACCGACACGCCGCGCGCGATCGTGCTGGCGATCCTCGCGGCCGGCGTCGTCGGCGGCATGCTGTGGGCGGCCGTCGTCGCGCTGCTGCGCGACCGCTTCAACGCCAACGAGATCCTGGTCAGCCTGATGCTGGTCTACGTGGCGCTGATGGTGCTGAGCTACCTGGTCTACGGCCCGTGGAAGGATCCCAAGGGCTACAACTTTCCGCAGACCATCACGTTCGCCGCCTCGACCAGGATACCGCGCCTGCTCGAAGGCTTTCGGCTCAACATCGGTGTGCTGATCGCGCTGGCCGCGGTGGCGTTGGCGTGGCTGTTCCTGTTTCGCACCTACCGCGGCTTCGCGCTGCAGGTGGGCGGCTTGGCGCCGTCCGCGGCGCGCTACGCCGGCTTCTCGTCGCGCCGCGCGTTGTGGACGGCGCTGCTGATCTCCGGTGGGCTGGCCGGCCTGGCCGGTGCGCTCGAGGCCGCCGGGCCGCTGGGCCAGCTGACGCCGTACGTGCCGGTGGGGTACGGCTTCGCGGCGATCATCGTCGCCTTCGTCGGCCGGCTGCACCCGGTGGGCGTGGTGCTGGCCGGCATCTTGATGAGTATGTTCTACATCGGCGGCGAGCTTGCCCAGTCGCGCCTCGGCCTGCCGAAGTCACTGACCGGCGTGTTCCAGGGCCTGCTGCTGTTCGCGCTGCTGGCATGCGACACGTTGATCCACTACCGCGTGCGCTGGCGCAGTTCTGCGCGTGCGCACAGCGCTTCGGCTGCGGTTGCAGTGACTCAAGCTGCGAAAGAGGCCTAGCCAATGGCTTGTGAAATGTCGGCGCGGCGCGGCGGGAGGTACCCGGCAGGGGCTCCTACTGTGGCGGTCGGTGCTGCGCACCGACTCCGCTGTGCTTCTCGCAGCGCGCTCGCGCGGCGAAACTCGCTTCACTCCCTGCGGTCGTTACGCTCGGACAATCGCCGCGAGTCAGATGTGGAAGCACGCGCTGTGCGCGTGCCGAGCGCGCTGCTGCGATGCTCGCCGCCCCACAAGTCGCCCCCACCGGGTACCTCCCGCTGCGCTGAGACGCTCGTGGTGTTAGGCCGCGCGTGCCACGGTCGTGCTGGCAAAGCCGGGGGCGGGTGTGCGTCGGCAGCGACATTGTGCGGTGCCGAGGAGCGCAGAGCGCGTGGCCGCGCGCGCACAGCGCGCGCTTCGTGTTCTGACTCGCCGAGATTGTTCGAGCGTAGCGAACGCAGTGAGCGAAGCGAGTTTCTCGGCGGGCCATGCGATCGAGCACCGCAGGGGAGTCGGCCCGCAGGGCCGACCGCCGCACACGAGCGCCGGCGCACACCCGCCCCCGGCTTTGCGCGCTCGACCGTCGAAGAAATCTGACAAGAAAGAAGAAGCATGGATGCCTTCGCCCTCCTCATCGCCGCCACGCTCAACGCCGGCACCGTGCTCGCGATCGCGGGCCTCGGGCTGCTGATCAACGAACGCGCGGGCATCGTCAACCTCGGGGCCGAAGGGATGATGCTGGTGGCGGCGATCGCCGGCTTCGCTACCGCGGTGCACACCGGCAGCGACTGGCTTGCGTTCGCGGCCGGCATGGCCGCCGGCGCGGTGATGGCCGCGGCGTTCGGCGTGCTGGTGATCTGGCTCAACACCAACCAGTACGCCACCGGGCTCGCGCTGAGCCTGTTCGGCGCCGGCTTCTCGGCCTTCGCCGGTATCAAGTACACGCAGGAGAAGCTGGGCGAGCGGCCGAAGTTCGAGATTCCCGGCCTGGCCGACATTCCGTTCGTCGGCCCCGCGCTGTTCAAGCACCATCCGATCGTCTACCTCACCGTGCTGGGCGCGATCGCGCTGGCGTGGTTTCTCTATCGCTCGCGCGGCGGGCTGGTGCTGCGCGCGATCGGCGAGTCGCCCGAGTCGGCGCATGCGCTGGGCTATCCGGTGCGCCGCATCCGGCTGCTCGCGGTGGTGATCGGCGGCGCGCTGTGCGGGCTGGCGGGAGCGTACATCTCGGTGATCTACACCCCGCTTTGGGTCGAAGGGATGATCGCCGGGAAGGGCTGGATCGCACTCGCGCTGACCACCTTCGCCACCTGGCGGCCGGCGCGCGTGCTGCTCGGCGCCTACCTGTTCGGCGGCGTCACGATGCTGCAGTTCCACCTGCAGGGCGAGGGCGTGCAGATCCCGAGCCAGTTCCTGAGCATGCTGCCGTACGTGGCCACCATCGTCGTGCTGGTGCTGATCTCGCGCAATGCCACGTGGATCCGCATCAACATGCCGGCGTCGCTCGGCAAGCCGTTCTACCCCGGGTCGTGAGATCGACGCCGCCGCATAATCGCGGCCTTCGCGCTCCGACCGCGACGCAGCAGGTTCCCACAACGCCTGGAGGATCCATGACAAGCAAGACCAAACGTTCGTTGCTCAGATTCGGCAGCTTCGCCGCCGTGGCCGCTGCGGCCGCGCTGGCGGGCTGCGGCAAGAAGGAAGAGGCGCCCGCGCCGCAGGCGGCAGCGCCCGCGCCGGCCTCTGCCGCCGAGCCGGCCAAGCCCGCGCCGCTGAAGATCGCGTTCGCCTACGTCGGCCCGGTGGGCGACGGCGGCTGGACTTTCGCGCACGACAACGGCCGCAAGGCAATCGAGAAGGAATTCGGCGACAAGGTCAGCACCAGCTTCGTCGAGAACGTGCCCGAGGCGGCCGACGCGGAGCGCGTGTTCCGCGACATGGTGAGCCAGGGCAACAAGCTGATCTTCGGCACCACCTTCGGCTACATGGAGCCGATGCTCAAGGTGGCAGCCGACGCCAAGGACGTGAAGTTCGAGCATGCCACCGGCTACAAGACCGCCGAGAACATGCGCACCTACGACAGCCGCACCTACGAGGGTGCGTACATGGCCGGCGTGATCGCCGGCGGCATGACCAAGACCCACACGCTGGGCGTCGTGGGCTCGATTCCGATTCCCGAGGTGATCCGCAACATCAACTCGTTCACGCTGGGTGCGCAGAGCGTGAACCCGAAGATCAAGACCAAGGTCGTCTGGGTCAACAAGTGGTTCGACCCGCCGCAGGAGACCGAGGCGGCGACCTCGCTGATCAACGGTGGCGCCGACGTCCTGATGCAGAACACCGACTCGCCGGCCGTGCTGAAGACCGCGCAGGACAAAGGCAAGCGCGCGTTCGGCTGGGACAGCGACATGACGGCCTACGGGCCGAAGGCGCACCTCGGCTCGGCGGTGATCAACTGGGGGCCGTACTACATCAAGGCCACGCGCGACGTCCTCGACGGCAAGTGGACCACCGGCAAGTCATGGTGGGGCGTCAAGGAAGGCGCGATCGACTTCGTCTCGGTGGCCGACGACGTGCCCGCCGCGCTGAAGGAGAAGCTCGACAAGGTCAAGGCCGGCCTCAAGGACGGCAGCTTCGTGATCTGGAAGGGGCCGATCGTCGACAACACCGGCAAGACCGTGCTCGAGAAGGACAAGGTGGCCGACGACGAGTGGCTCGGCGGCATCAAGTTCTTCGTCAGGGGCGTGGAAGGCAAAGTACCCGGGGAAAAGTAGAGCCGTCTCGCGCGACGCCGCAGAAAGGGCCGCCGTGGGGTGGCCTTTTTTGTTGTCCCGGCGTGAGCGACACTGTATCCATGAGCGCTACTCCCATCGACTTCGACCGCATCCCCCGCTCGGCGCTGCCGGCATTGCTGAAGCGCATGCCCAAGGCCGAACTGCACATGCACATCGAGGGCTCGCTCGAGCCCGACATGATCTTCAGGCTCGCGCAGCGCAACGGCGTGAAGCTGCCGTACGCCGACGTCGAGGCGCTGCGCCGCGCCTACGCGTTCACCGACCTGCAGAGCTTTCTCGACGTCTACTACGCCGGCGCCAGCGTTTTGTTGAGTCAGCAGGACTTCTTCGACATGGCGTTCGCGTACTTCGAGAGGGCGGCGGCCGACAACGTGGTGCACGCGGAAGTCTTCTTCGACCCGCAGACGCACACCGACCGCGGCGTGCCGATCGAGACGGTGATCGTGGGCCTGAGCCACGCGATGCGCCGCGCGCACGCCGAGCTCGGCATCAGCGGGTCGCTGATTCTTTGTTTCTTGCGCCATCTGAGCGAGGAGGCGGCATTCGCGACGCTGGAGCAGGCGCTGCCGCACCGGCACCACTTCATCGGCGTCGGGCTCGACTCGAGCGAGCGCGGCCATCCGCCGGAGAAGTTCGCGCGCGTGTTCGCGCGCTGCCGCGAGCTCGGGCTGCACGTGGTGGCGCACGCCGGCGAGGAGGGGCCGCCCGCGTACATCGAGGCCGCGCTCGACGCGTTGAAGGTGCAGCGCATCGACCACGGCGTGCGCTGCGTCGAATCACCGGCGCTGGTGCAGCGGCTGGCGCGTGAACGAGTGCCGCTGACGGTGTGTCCGCTGTCCAACGTCAAGCTGTGCGTGTTCAAGACGATGGCCGAGCACAGCCTGGCGACGTTGCTCGACGCCGGCCTGGTGGCCACGGTGAACAGCGACGACCCGGCGTATTTCGGCGGCTATGTCAACGACAACTACCTCGCGGTCTTCGAGGCGTTGCCTCAGCTCGGTGCACGGCAGGCCTGGCAGCTGGCGCGCAACAGCATCGATGCCAGCTTCACAAACGAGGCGCACAAGGCGCGCTGGCGCGCTGCGCTGGATGCGACATTTTCCGAGGCGGCGCGCGATTCAAGGTAACCCGGCGCGCCGCCCGGCGCCGCCGGTTGCACAATGGCGCGACATCTCCTGCAAGCCCGCGCGGCGCGGGCGTCGGACCAGATGGATGCGTCACGGCGCGACTACTATCGCCAGGCCCAGACGCTGCAGCGGCAGTTGGCCGCGCTGCTGGTGTTCGGGGTGGCGGTCGGCTGGCTGATGTCGCATGCGGTGTCGCGCTGGCTCGAGTTGCTGTGCGCGGCCCTGCTGCTGTTGTGCGGCGCCGGGGTGTTCGTCGTCTCGGCGCGGCTGTTCACGCGCCACCATCCGACGATCTCGCTGTTCAACGACCGCGTCTGGTTTCGCGGCCTGCGCGAACAGGTGGTGATGCTGCGCAACGTGCGCGATGCCAGGCTCGTCGAGTCCCGCATCGCCGGCTGGACGCGGCGGGCGATCCGGCTGCAGCTGGCCGACGCCGGCGACGACGACGGTGACGAGCAGGTGGACATTCCGCTCGATGCGGTCGAGGCCGATCCCGACGAGGTGCTGGGCCTGATTTGCGAGCGCTCGGCCTTGCAGCGGCAGCAGCTGGCGGCGCGCTGACCGGCGGCCGCGAGGCCGGGCTCGTCGTCGTATAGTGGCCCGAACGTCGCTGCCCGCCCGATGACCCCGATCGCCGTCGTCACCACCGTGTCCGACCCTGCGCAGGCGCAGACCATCGCGCGGGC
>DATIFD010000329.1:0-7633 GCA_035455385.1 Burkholderiaceae bacterium | reverse complement strand
AGTTGCGCCTCGATGGCCTCGATCAGGCGCGCGCGTGCCGCGGCATCGGCGGGCAGCGCCGGCGCGCCGAGCACCCACGGTGCCTCCTGCTCGAGCTGGCGCACGGTGTCTTGCACGCGCGCGTGCAGCCCCGACTGCGCCGCCCGCGTGTACAGCGGCCCGACGCCGCTTTCGAGCGGCACGCCGCTGGCGCGCGTGAGCACCTTCTGCGCCGTGGCCAGCGCCGCCGGCTCGATCGACAGCGGCACCGTGCCCTGCGTGGCATCGCCCTGATGCAGCCGCGCCAGCACCCGCTGCGCCGGTGCGGCGGTGACCAGCTGCGCGCGCGTGCTTGCGACCAACGCGGCGTCGGCCATCGCCGGTGCCCCGACCTCGCCGGTGGCCAGCAGGCGATCGAGGTGTTCGCGCAACGCCTTGCGCGCCGCCGCCGAACCCACCTGTGCGGCGTTGCTGTCCCAGTCGGCCAACAGATAGCTGCGCAGTGCGGTGCTGTCGAAGTGACTGCCGCCGAACAGCATCAGGTAGGCCTTCAGCGCCTCGTAGCGGGCGAACAGCGCGTCGGCACCGCCGGCGTCGAGCCGCTGCTCGAGCCGCTTGGCCAGCCGCGGCACGAGGGCCTCACGCAACACGTGGTGGTAGGCGTCCTGTGCCGCGGCGGCGAGGTTGGCGGCCTGGTCGAGGCCGATGACCCCGTGTCCGCGCGCAGCGGCGTCGCGGGCGAGCGACCACAGGCCATCGAGCACCGGCACCATGGTCGCGAGGTCGGTCGGTGCCGCCTTGGCTGCCGACGCCTGCGCCTGCAGCCGCGTCACCGTCGGCGCGGCAGCGGCCAGCAGTTCGCGGCTGCCGCTGTACTCGCGCCACGCCCACACGACAGCGGCCAGCGTCAGCACCGTGCTGGCGA
The DNA here is from genome assembly GCA_035455385.1 of Burkholderiaceae bacterium. Lineage (GTDB taxonomy): Bacteria > Pseudomonadota > Gammaproteobacteria > Burkholderiales > Burkholderiaceae_C > JAEUPI01. Next base: position 6,729 of record DATIFD010000329.1, on the reverse strand, counting down.
CGATCACGCCGCCGTGCAGCCACGCCCGCTGGCGCTCCCAGCGGCGATTGGTGCCGGCCAGCGCGGCCTCGCCGAGCACCACCTCGCGCAGCAGGCGCGTCACGAAATACGAGCGACCGCTCGGCCGCCCCGGCGGCAGCACGCGGTGCGCCAGCCCGAGCGCACGCGACAACGCACCGAGCGCGCGGTCCATCGGCGAGCCTTCCTGCGTCGCGCTGGTGAAATACACGCCGCGCAGCAGCGGCGGCGGCGCGCCGTCGGCCCCGTCGAAGGTCATGCGCAGCATCTCGTTCAGCGCGTCGCGCAGCACCCGCCACTGCTGCGGAAAGCCGAACAACGCAGCGCGGCGTTCGCGGTCGCGCTCGTCGTGCAGGCGCGCGACCAGGCAGTCGTTCAGCGTCTTCTCCAACGCCACCAACTCGGCCGACAGCCGCGTCAGCAGCGACGCGGCGTCGGCCGCCTGTGCAGCGGACGTCGCAGGCCCCTTCGCGGCATCGAGCGGCAAGGTCGCCCCCCACACCTGCGACCGCTCGTCCTTGTCGAAGTCCGCGAAGAACTCCGCGAAGCCGGCCAGCAGGTCGCACTTCGTGACCATCACGTAGATCGGGAAGCGGATGCCGAGCTGTGCGTGCAGCTCGCCGACGCGCTCGCGCATCTCGCGCGCCAGCACGCGCTTGCGGTCGGCGTCGGGCTGCAGCAGGTCGGTGGCGCTCAGCGTCAGGATCGCGCCGTTGATCGGCTGCCGCGGCCGGTGCTTGGCCAGCAGCTGCAGAAATCCCAGCCAGGCCGCGCGGTCGGCCTCGCGATAGCTGTCCTGTGTGGTGTAGCGCCCGGCGGTGTCGATCAACACGGCATCGCTGGTGAACCACCAGTCGCAGTTGCGCGTGCCGCCGGCACCGTGCAGCGCCTTCGCCCCCAGCTCGGCGGCGAACGGAAACTCGAGCCCGGAATTGACGATCGTCGTCGTCTTGCCGGCGCCGGGAGCGCCGATGATGATGTACCAGGGCAGCTGGTACACGTACGGACGGCGCCGCAGCCAGCCCAGCGCGGACCTCGGGCCGACCTGCCTGCTGCGCAGCACCTGCAGCGCATGCGCAAAGCGCTGGCCGATCACGGCCACTTCCGGTGCGCCGGGTACCACGGCTTCGGCGGCGCGGCCGACAGCGGCAGGCAACAGGCCGTCGAGCAGTCGCCGGTTGCGGCGCGCCGACGACAGCGCCCGCCAGGCCATGTGCAACACGAACAGCAGCAGCACGGCGGCGATCGCGATCGTCCGCGCGCGCTCGCTGGCCAGCGGTGCGACCCCGCCCAGCTGGATCAGCGGCCCGACGAGCCACACCAGCGCGCCGGCCGCGTACAGGCCGAGCGCGATCAGCAACGCGCGCAGGTGGGTGGCGAATTCCGGACGCATGGACAGGCGCCGGGCCTCAGCCCTCGGGGCGAGGCAGCAGCAGCAGCACCTCGACGCGGCGGTTGCGGGCGCGCCCGGCCGGCGAGTCGTTGGGCACGCGCGGCTCGGTCTCGGCGCGGCCCTCGGCACGCACCCGCGTCGCCGGCAAGCCGGCCTCGACCAGCGCGGCTGCCACGGCCTGGGCGCGCTCGCGCGAGAAGTGCCAGTTCGACGGGAAGCGCAGCGACTGCACCGGCTGGTCGTCGGTGTGGCCCATCACTTCGATGCGCCCGGTCAGGCCGCTCAACGCCTGCGCGATGCGGCGCAGGCGGTCGAGCTGCTGCGGCTGCAGTTGCGCGGTGCCCGGTTCGAACAGGGCATCGGCGCTCAACGTGATCACCGAGCGCTGCGCCTCGTCGCTGACTTCGATCGCACCGGCCTTCACGTCGCCGGCCAGCAGGGGTGCCAGCCGCGGCTTGGCGGCCAAGGCCGCCTTCGGCGCCGGCATGGCCAGGCTGGTGTGCACTTCGTGCAGCTGCCGCAGCAACGGCTCCGACTGCCGGCTCAGGCGGGTCGACATCCACATCACCACGGCCAACACCAGCGCCGCGCCGATCACCACGGCGATCCACAGCGGCACGAACGTCAGCGTCGGACCGCGGCGCGTGACGCCGACCCAGTGCTGAGACAGCGTGCGCGCGTCAGTGGGCAGCAGCGACGGACGCACCTGCTCGTACAGGCGCTGCGCCAGCGCATCGAGTTCGGCGCGCCCGTTGGGCAGGCTCGCGTAGCGCCCCTGCAGGCCGAGCGCAATGCACACGTAGAAGAGCTCGATCAGCGCCGCGTTGGCCTGCGCGTCGGACTGCAGCCGCTCGAGCAGCTCGAACACCTTGTCGGCGCCCGACTCCTCGTCGTGGAACTCATGCAGCAGCCCCTTCGTGCCGGGCGGCGGATTGGCGCCCCACGGCGTGGCGGCGATCGCCTCGTCGATGAAGGTGCACAGCAGGTAGCGCGCCGCGATCACCTGCGGGCGGCCGACCCCGGCGGCGCGCGCGCTTTCCTCGAACTCGGCGATCAGACCGAGCAGCTGGCGCTGCAGCCCCGGCCGGTCGTGGTGCGCGGTGGTGACACGCAGTTGCGCCTGCAGCGCCAGCAGCGGGCCGGCGGCCACCAGCAGCGGGTTGATCCCGGCCACCAGGTGCTGCAGCGTGGTGCCCGGACTCGTGGTGGGCGACTCCGTGCGCGCGATCTTGGTGGGACTGGCGCGCCCGCCCGGCCGCGGGATCAGCAGCGTGCGATCGGGATCGATGATGACGGTGCGGTCGTCGGCGCTCACGCTGCAAGGGCTCCGGTGGCGGCGGCGTTCGCGCCGGTCTTTCGGGTCGGGCCTGGCTAGACCTCGACGAATCCAGCCTCGCGCATGAAACGCTCGCGCACGGCGTCGTTGTCGAGGCTGCTGGCCACCTTGGTGAAGAAATCGCGACGGCTCACGCCCTCGGTGGCGGCGCGCTTTGCTATCACTTTGCCGATCGGGCCGATGTAGCCGATCAGCACCTTGGTGGCGCGCTCGAGATCGGCCGGGCTCAGCAGATCGCCCGGTCGCGTGCCAGTGGATGGCGCAGTGGCTTCGGGCGCCTTGGCCGGGGCGGCGCGCAGCGGCGTGGTCATCGGCTTGCCGAGCACCGCCCGCGCGAACGCCGAGCGCTCCTTCAGGTCGTCGATCGCCGGCATCAGCGCGCCGACCAGCGACTCCAGATCCTTGTACTCCTTGGCGGCACGGCGCACCAGCACCTTGGCCACCGGGCCGACGTACTTCGCGATCTCGACCTCGACGCCGGACAGCACGACGCTGCTCCAGCCGGTTGGTGGCGGCCCACTCAGGCTGGACTGTGCAAACCCCCCGGCAGGAGACGGAGCGCTCGCTCCACCACTGCCGGGCCCTTGTTCAGCGAACTTGGTAGAGCGTGTCCGGTGCGTGACGATCGTCGCCTCGGAGATAGTGTTGGCCACCGACTGCGCGTAGGCGTCGAGGATCGCGGTGCGGAAGTCTCCCGCGCTCTGGAAGCGATCCGCCGGCGCCTTGGCGATCGCCCTGGCGACGATGGCGTCGTACTGCGGCCAACGGTGTCCCGGGTCGGCCTTCGACGCCGGCTCCGGGTCGTGGTAGCAGATGTCGTGCATGATCGCCTCGGGCCCGCCGCGAAACGGCGACTTGCGCGCCAGCAGCTGATAGAACACGACGCCGGCCGCGAAGATGTCCATGCGGTGGTCGACGTGGCCGTCGAGGTAGAGCTCCGGCGCGATGTAGCCCGGCGTGCCCATGATGACGTTGGTGCGCGTGCGGTCGGCCGACTCCAGCCGCGCGATGCCGAAGTCGGTGAGCTTGATGCGGCCGTTGCTCATCACCATGATGTTGGCCGGCTTGATGTCGCGGTGCCATACGGCGGCGCTGTGCGCGTAGTGCAGCGCATCGAGCAGCTGCGACATGATGCTGACGGTGTCCTGCTCGTCGAAGCTGGTGCCGTTGGCGATGTAGTCGCGCAGGTTGTTGCCCTCGACCAGCTCCATCGCGATGAAGGCGTAGCTGGCATCCTCGCCGTACTCGTACACCGACACGATCCCCGGGTGGTTGAGCGCCCCCGCGGCCTGCGCCTCGCGCTGGAAGCGGCTCGACAGCGTGTCGGCCGCGTACTGCCCGCTCGCGGTGGCGGCGATGCTGGCGTCGTCGTCCTCGAGCAGCTCCTTGCGGATCGTCTTGATCGCCACCGGCCGCTTGATGACCGGGTCGTAGCCCTTGAACACGACGCCCATGGCGCCGCGCCCGATCACGCCGGTGATCGGATACTTGCCGAGACGCTCGGGGACTTTGAGAGTGGCCATCGTGTGAGGGGTTTCGGGCTCGCGGCGTCAGCTGTCGAGCATCTTCATCGCCTGGACCATGCTGGTGCGCATGCGGCCGATCGAGCGCGCGAGCACGCCGATCTCGTCACGCGACGCGCGCTTGAACTCCGGGATCTCGAGTTCGCCCAGGCTCACCCGGTCGGCGAACTGCGACAGCTTCGTCACCGGCCGGATCACCAGCGCCCACAGCATCAGGTTGAGCACGATCGCGATCACGACGAAGACGGCACCGGTGGACGTCATGAACACCTTGAAGGCCTTGTTGGCGCGCTCCAGCGGCACCTGCGTCGGCACCGAGATGATCTGCGCGCCCACCACCTCGTTGAGCTGCCAGCCGAAGCCGTTGGCCTGGCCGTAGCGCTCGATCAGCGTCGCCGGCGCCGCGTCGATGGTGCTGTGGCACTGCAGGCAGGCCGGGCTGGCGATGCGCAGCGGGCGCGCCACGTAGAACGAGCGGCCGGTGGGCGTGTCGCGGTCACCCACGATCTCGGTGGTGTCCTTGTTGTTGCGGAACTGGTTGACGATGTCGGTCTCCCAGTCCACCGCCCGGTTGCGCGGATTGGTCGGGTTGAGCACGGCCTCCTTGTAGGAATACTCGTTGTGCTTCTGACGCAAACCGTTGAACACCTCGGTGGCCGAGTAGGCCGGCACCGACTGCGGCAGGAACGTGTACTTCATCTGCGTCTGCAGCAGCGGGTTGACCTGGCCGGAGGTGTAGCTGCGCGTGGCGATCGCCGCGTCCATCAGCAGCCGCGCGCTCTGCGCGATCTCTTCGCGCGCGTTGCGTTCCAGCAGCTGCCACGACACCTGGCTGATGGCGGCCAGGCCGGCGACGAAGATCAGCAGGAAGATCAGGTTGAACTTGAGCAGCAGACGCATTTGAAGTCTCCACAGTCATCAGCGGGCCGCCGTCGGCCCGGGCGCCGAGGCAGCGGAGGCCGCCTTGTCCGGGTCCTTGGGCAGGTACTTCTCGGGGAACAGCACCGGATCCCACTCGGGATGCGACGAGAGGTTCGCGATCAGCGCAGAGCGAAACGCCGGGTTGCGCGCCTTCACGCGCCAGCGCTCGATGAACTGGCGGCGGAACGGCGATTCCGATTTCAGCCACGGTTCGACGTCGGCATAGGTGAAGTCGCTGGCGGGTTTGGGTTGCACCTCGCGGCCCTTGAACTTGTCGGCGCGCAGCGGCAGCGAGTCGCGGAACGGCTTGGGCATGTCGGCCAGGAACTGTTGAGGCGGGCTGCCGCCGACTGCACCGCGCGTGGTTTCCGGCGGCCGCCGATAGGTCTGGCTCTGGCGCACGCCGATCGCGCCGCCGGCCGGCCGCTCCAGCAACCGCAAGTCGCCGCGCTCGGCGAACAGCATGGCCTCGCCGGGCTTCAGTTGCATCACCACCACACCCGGCAAGACGCCGATGTCCAGCAACGGCGAACGGAACCCGAATGCCCGTGCGTTGCCCTCCTTGCGTGCATTGGTGAGCTTGAACCAGCCGCTCAGCGCATACAACGTTCTTTCGGCCTTCAACCGGACAGGGCCCCCCACCATCACCCGCGCGTGCGGGCCCAAGTCGAGCACGGTCTGCTCGACCAGCTCCACCTGGGCGAAGCCGCTGTCGCCGAGTTCGACGATGTCGCCGAGCTGCACGCGCACGCCCTCGGCCGCACGCAGCCGACTGGCGCCGCGGGTGATCAACGCATCGCCATCGAGGATCGTGATCGTGCCCGCCACATCGGCGGCCGCGGCTCCGCCGGCGGCCGCGAGTGCCGCGCACAGCAGAACGATCCCCCTCAACATGCACAGACCTCCGCCACGGAAACGCGCACGCACGAAACGCGGACGCGTTGTGACACACAATCTAGGTGGTGCGTTCGTCGAGTGTCAATCCTGCTTAGGGGAGAGGCAAACGGGGTTGCACGCACAGGGTACCCCCTAGGATGGACGGCGCTCATGGCCCTCGAACCCCGCACGTCGCGATGATCGGCATCCAGGTCGTCTCCTGGGCAGGCAGCACGCCGGCCACGCCAGTCACCGCCTGGTTCGGCGATGCCGGCGGCGACATCGGCCGCAGCGCCGAGTGCACGCTGCCGCTGCCCGATCCGGAGCGCCACATCTCGCGCCGCCACGCCGCCGTGGTGGTCAAGCAGGGGCGCTACGTCCTGCAGTCGCTGTCGTCCAACGTGGCACTCGTGCTCGACGGCGTCACGCTGGCGCCCGGCGACGAGGCGCTGCTGGCTCCGGGCATGCGCATCACGCTCGGCCCGTACACGCTGCAGGTGCTCGTCGAGCCCGAGTCGCTGTCGTTTCCGGGCCGGTCCGCTTCGCCGCCACCGCCACCACCCGCGCCGCCACCACCACCACCACCACCACCACCGCCACCACCGCCACCGCCACCGCCGCCACCGCCACCACCACCACCACCGCCGCCGCCACCGCCGCCG
>DATIFD010000328.1:0-12531 GCA_035455385.1 Burkholderiaceae bacterium | reverse complement strand
ACTCCGCGCCCCGCCGTGGGAAGCGACCGGCGCGGTGCCGCAGTGGCCGGCGTTGCCGTCCCGCCCCCCGCGTTTCAACACGATGGCGGGCGCGCGTCGTCTTGGCAGATCCCGCGCAGCGCGGTTCCCTTGCTCAGTACGACTTGGGCAGGCCCAGCACGCGCTCGGCCACGTACGACAGGATCAGTTGCGGGCTGATGGGCGCGATGCGCGGAATCAGGATCTCGCGCAGGTAGCGCTCGACGTGGAACTCCTTGGCGAAGCCCATGCCGCCGTGGGTCATGACGGCCTGCTCGCAGGCGCGGAAGCCGGCCTCCGCGGCGAAGTACTTGGCCGCGTTGGCAGCGGCGCCGGCGTTGCCGCCGCGGTCGTACTCCCAGGCGGCCTTCATCACCAGCAGGTCGGCGGCTTCCAGCTCGATCCAGTTGCGCGCCAGCGGATGCTGGATGCCCTGGTTCTGGCCGATCGGTCGGTTGAACACGACGCGCTCCTTGGCGTACTGCGTCGCCCGTCGCAGCGCCGCGCCTCCGATGCCGACGGCTTCGGCCGCGACGAGCACGCGCTCGGGGTTCATGCCGTCGAGGATGAACTCAAAGCCGCGCCCTTCCTCGCCGATGCGGTCTTCGACCGGCACGCGCAGGTTGTCGATGAAGACCTGGTTGGAGTCGACGGCCTTGCGCCCCATCTTGTCGATCTCGCGCACCTCGATGTGCCTGCGGTCGAGGTCGGTGTAGAAGAGGCTCAGCCCGTGCTTGGGCGAGGTCACCTGGTCCAGCGGCGTGGTCCGCGCCAGGATGAGCATCTTCTCGGCCACCTGGGCCGAGGAGATCCACATCTTCTGGCCGTTGATCAGGTAGTGGTCGCCGTGCCGTTCGGCGCGCGTCTTCAGCTGCGTGGTGTTGAGCCCAACATTCGGTTCGGTGACGACGAAGCAGGCACGCTGCTTGCCGGCGACGAGCGGCGGCAGCATGCGCCGCTTCTGTTCCTCGGTGCCGTGCTTGACCACCGGGTTGAGTCCGAAGATGTTGAGATGCAGCGACGAGGCCCCCTGCATGCACGCGCCCGACCCGGCTATGGTCTGCAGCATCACGGCGGCTTCGCTGATGCCGAGGCCCGAGCCGCCGTACTCCGGCGGGATGCAGATGCCGAGCCAGCCGGCGCGGGCGAAGGCCTGGTGAAACTCGACAGGAAACCCGCCTTCGCGATCCTTCCGCAGCCAGTAGTCCTCGCCGAAGTCGGCGCAGATCCGGGCGACGGCGTCGCGGATGCGTTCCTGTTCGGGGCTGGGTGAGAAATCCATCGGTGCCGATCCTTGCGTGGGGTAGGGGCCGAGGCGATCGTTCAGGCCGTGGCTGGCGGCGTGCTCGTGACGCCGGCGCGCTTCAGGGCCTCGATCTCGTCGTCCGAGTAGCCGTGATCGCGCAGCACGGCGGCGCTGTCTTCGCCCAGCCTCGGCACCGGCCGCGTCGCGCGAGGCTGCGTCACCGACCACCGGCTGGGCATGGCCATCTGGCGCAGTCGTCCTTCGCTGGGATGCTCCTGCACCGAGAAGAATCCAGCGGCCGCGAGGTGCGGGTCTTGCAGCAGCGACTCCAGGCTGTGCAACGGCATCGCCGGGATGTCGGCCTGCTGCAGCAGCCCGACCCACTCGGCCGTCGTGCGCTCGGCAATCAGCGCCGCGAGCTCGCTGTACAGAGCCTCGATGTGTTCGGTGCGCGTGGCCATGTTGGAGAAGCGGGGATCGCGCTCGAACTCATGCTCGCGGCCGAGCAATCGGTAGAAGGCCCGCCACTGGCGGTCGGAGTACACCATCGCGCACAGATAGCCGTCGCGCGTCCGGTACGGCCTGCGGTACGGCGTGAGCATGCGCACGTAGCCGGCGGCCCCGAGCGGTGGATCGAAGGTCTCGCCAGCCAGGTGGTCGCTGAGCACGACGCTTGCCATCATCTCGAACATCGGGATGTCGATGCGCTGTCCCTCGCCGGTGCGAAGCTGGTGCAGCAGCGCCGCGTTGATCAGCCCGACCGCCGACAGCGCCACGCCGCGGTCGGTGATCGCGGTGGGCACGTAGTGAGGCTCTTCGCCGCTGGCCTGGTGGCTCAGCCACGGAATCGCTACCGCGCCTTGGATCAAGTCGTCGTAGGCGGGGCGCTCGGCGTACGGACCCTCCTGCCCGAAGCCGAAGAGGCCGGCGTAGATGATGCGCGGGTTGACCGCCGACACCTCCTCGTAGGAGAGCCGCAGCCTCTTCATCACCTGCGGCCGCAGATTGAACACGAGCACGTGGGCATCGGCCAGCAGGCGCATCAGTGCGGCGCGTCCTTCGGCCTGCTTGAGGTCCAGCACGATGCTGCGCTTGGAGCGGTTGGCGTTGAGGAAGATCGCGCCCATGCCGAAGTGCCGGAAAGGCCCGATGTAGCGGATCGGGTCGCCTTCGGGCGGCTCGACCTTGATCACGTCGGCGCCGAGGTCGCCGAGGATCTGCGTGGCATACGGCGCCATCAGCACGGTGGAAAGATCCACCACCTTGATGCCTTGCAGCGGCAGCGTCATGTGAGTCGTCCTTCGCGTGCGCAACTCGCCACGGCTCGCGGTGGAACGGGTGGGCGATCGCTGCCATTGTCTGCGCACGCGCTCGCCCGGCGTCTGCCCGCGCCGGCGATCCAGGATGGCAGGGCCTTGCCTTGACGGTCGGGCGATAACTGTATAGATTTACAGTATGCTCACCGCGCCGAAAACCCAAAGGCCGTTCGCCGCCGAAGCGGCGCCCGCCGCGCCGCTGGTGTTCGTCCCCGTCAAGGGCCGCGGAACCTCATGGGCGATCGAGCACCGCTTCAGTAGCGAGCAGCGAGAGACGTTCGACGATGGCTGGGGCACGCTCGACCAGGCGGCGCGCGAAGAGACGCTCAAGCCCGAGACGCAGGTCATCGAAGAACGGGTCAAGTCGATCCTGACCGGAAACGACTCGCCCGACATCGGCTTCGACCTTTCGATCAATCCGTACCGTGGCTGCGAGCACGGCTGTGTCTATTGCTACGCGCGGCCGACGCACAGCTACCTCAATCTCTCGCCGGGCATCGATTTCGAAACACGCATCGTCGCCAAGGTCAATGCGGCGGAGCGCTTGCGCGAGACCCTGGCCAAGTCGAGCTACGTGCCGATGCGACTCAACCTCGGCTCGGCCACCGACTGCTATCAGCCGGTGGAGCGACGCCTGAAGATCACCCGCTCGATCATCGAGGTGCTCAGCGAGTGCCATCACGCGTTCTCGATGTTCACCAAGTCATCCGGCGTCGAGCGCGACCTCGACCTCATCGCGCCGATGGCGAGCAGGGGCCTGGTCGCGGTTTTCGTCACGATCACCACGCTCGATCCTCAGCTGGCTCGCACGATGGAGCCGCGAGCCGCCGCGCCGCACCGCCGACTGCGCACGATCGAGGCGCTGGCCCGCGCCGGCGTGCCCGTGGGTGTCAGCCTGTCGCCCATGGTCCCGTTCCTCAACCTGCACGAGCTGGAGCACATCCTCGAAGCCGCTCGCGAGGCCGGTGCCAGCGCGGCCTCAAGCATCGTGCTGCGCCTGCCGTGGGAGGTGAGCCCGTTGTTCCAGCAGTGGCTCAAGCAGCACGTGCCCGAGAAGGCCGAGCGCGTCATGGCGCGCGTGCGCGAGATGCGTGGCGGCAAGGACAACGACCCGCGCTTCGGATCCCGCATGACCGGCACCGGCATCTGGGCGCAGCTGATTCGGCAGCGCTTCGACAAGGCGAGTGCGCGGCTGGGTTTCAACCGGTCGCGAATCGAACTCGACCTCGCCCAGTTCCGCAGGCCCGCACCGCAGCAGGGCCAGGCGTCGCTCTTCTGAACGAAAGGCGCATCGCCCTGTGCGAAGCGCACGATGACAGGGTGAGTCTCGGCGCCTGGCGGGTGCGCGCACGTTCCGCTGAGCGCCCGGGCGCGAACCGCGGCTACTTGAAGAGGTCCTTCACGCGGTCGGTCCAGCTCTTGGCGTTGGGCGAGTGGCGCTCACCGCCTTTCTTGAGCGACTCGTCGAGGTCCTTCAGCAGCTTGCGCTGGTGCTCGGTCAGCCGCACCGGCGTCTCGACGGTGACGTGGCAGTACAGGTCGCCCGGGTAGCTGGAGCGGATGCCCTTGATGCCCTTGCCGCGCAGGCGGAAGGTCTTGCCGTGCTGCGTGCCTTCGGGCAGTTCGATCTCGGCCTTGCCCGACAGCGTGGGCACGGTGATGCCGCCGCCGAGCGCGGCCAGCGTCAACGGCACCGGCACCGTGCAGTGCAGGTCGTCGCCGTCGCGCTCGAAAATCTCGTGCTGCTTGATCCGGATCTCGATGTAGAGGTCGCCCGCAGGGCCGCCGTTGGTGCCCGGCTCGCCGTTGCCGACCGAGCGGATGCGCATGCCCTCGTTGATGCCGGCCGGGATCTTGACCTCCAGCGTCTTCTGCTTCTTCACCTTGCCGGCGCCGTTGCAGGTGGCGCAGGGGTCGGGAATGATGCGGCCGCTGCCGTGGCAATGTGGGCAGGTCTGCTGGATGCTGAAGAAGCCTTGCCGCAGGTGCACCGTGCCCGACCCGCCGCAGGTGCTGCAGGGCTTGGCGCTGGTGCCCGGCTTGGCGCCGCTGCCGTGGCAGGTTTCGCACGAGTCCCAGCTCGGGATCCGGATCTGCGTGTCCTTGCCCTGCGCGGCCTCCTCCAGCGTGATCTCCATCGAATACGACAGGTCGGCACCGCGGTACACCTGCTGACCGCCGCCGCCGCGGCGCCCGCCGCCGCCGAAGATGTCGCCGAAGATGTCGCCGAACGCCTCGGCGAAGCCGCCGAACCCTTCGGGCCCGGGGCCGCCGCGGAAGCCGCCGGCCATGTTGGGGTCGACCCCGGCATGGCCGTACTGGTCGTAGGCCGCGCGCTTCTGCGGGTCGGTGAGCATCTCGTAGGCCTCTTTGGCCTCCTTGAATTTCTCCTCCGCCTTCTTCGCATCGTCACCCTGGTTGCGGTCAGGGTGGTGCTTCATGGCCAGCTTGCGGTAGGCCTTCTTGATGTCCTCGTCGGAGGCGTTCTTCGCCACGCCGAGCACGTCGTAGTAGTCGCGCTTTGCCATGAAGGATCTCAGCAGGTCTCAGCACAAACGCCGCGTCGAGCGGCGGGCGGTGCCCGCCGGCCCCAACGCGGCGAGGATTCACGGAGCAAGCCCTTGGGGCCTGCTCGTGATTTCACTTCTTGACTTCCTTGAACTCCGCATCGACCACGTTGTCGTCGGCCGGCTTGGCCTGCTCCTTTGCCGCCTCGGCCTGCGCACCGCCGCCGTCGCCGGCAGCTGCCGCGGCTGCCTGCGCGTCGGCGTACATCTTCTCGCCGAGCTTCTGGCTGGCCTGCATCAGCGCCTCGGTCTTGGCCTCGATGGTCGCCTTGTCGTCGCCCTTGAGCGCATCCTCGACGTCCTTCAGCGCCGCCTCGATCTTGGTCTTTTCGCCGGCGTCGAGCTTGTCGCCGTGCTCGCCCAGGCTCTTCCGCACCGAGTGCACCATCGCGTCGGCGTTGTTGCGCGCCTGCACGAGCTCGAGCTTCTTCTTGTCCTCTGCGGCGTTGAGCTCGGCGTCCTTGACCATCTTCTCGATCTCGGCCTCGCTCAGCCCCGAGTTCGCCTTGATGGTGATCTTGTTCTCCTTGCCGGTGCCCTTGTCCTTGGCGCTGACGTGCAGGATGCCGTTGGCGTCGATGTCGAAGGTCACCTCGATCTGAGGCAGCCCGCGCGGCGCCGGCGGAATGCCCTCGAGGTTGAATTCGCCCAGGCTCTTGTTGCCCGCGGCCATCTCGCGCTCGCCCTGGAACACCTTGATCGTCACCGCCGGCTGGTTGTCGTCGGCGGTGGAGAACACCTGCGCGAACTTGGTCGGGATCGTGGTGTTCTTCTTGATCATCTTGGTCATCACGCCGCCCAGGGTCTCGATGCCCAGGCTCAGCGGGGTGACGTCGAGCAGCAGCACGTCCTTGCGCTCACCGCCGAGCACCTGGCCCTGGACCGCGGCACCGACGGCCACCGCTTCATCGGGGTTGACGTCCTTGCGCGGCTCCTTGCCGAAGAACTCCTTGACCTTCTCCTGCACCTTGGGCATGCGCGTCATGCCGCCGACCAGGATCACGTCGTTGATCTCGTTGATCTTGACGCCGGCATCCTTGATCGCGATGCGGCACGGCTCGATCGTGCGCTCGATCAGATCGTCGACCAGCGCCTCGAGCTTGGCGCGCGTGAGCTTGAGGTTCAGGTGCTTCGGGCCCGATGCATCGGCCGTGATGTACGGCAGGTTGATGTCGGTCTGCGTCTGGTTCGACAGCTCGATCTTGGCCTTCTCGGCGGCCTCCTTGAGGCGTTGCAGCGCGAGCACGTCCTTGGTCAGGTCGACGCCCTGTTCCTTCTTGAACTCGCCGACGATGTAGTCGATGACGCGCTGGTCGAAGTCCTCGCCGCCGAGGAAGGTGTCGCCGTTGGTCGACAGCACCTCGAACTGCTTCTCGCCGTCGACGTCGGCGATCTCGATGATCGAGATGTCGAAGGTGCCGCCGCCGAGGTCATACACCGCGATCTTGCGATCGCCCTTGCCGTGCTTGTCGAGGCCGAACGCCAGCGCAGCGGCGGTCGGCTCGTTGATGATGCGCTTGACGTCGAGGCCGGCGATGCGGCCAGCGTCCTTGGTCGCCTGGCGCTGGCTGTCGTTGAAGTACGCGGGCACCGTGATCACGGCCTCGGTCACTTCCTCGCCGAGGTAGTCCTCAGCGGTCTTCTTCATCTTGCGCAGCACCTCGGCGCTCACCTGCGGCGGCGCCAGTTTCTTGCCGCGCTCCTCGACCCAGGCGTCGCCGTTGTCGGCGGCGACGATCTTGTAGGGCATCAGGTTGATGTCCTTCTGCACTTCCTTCTCGGTGAACTTGCGCCCGATCAGCCGCTTGACCGCATAGAACGTGTGCTTCGGGTTGGTGACGGCCTGGCGCTTGGCCGAGGCACCCACCAGCACTTCGCCGTCTTCCTGGTAGGCGACGATCGACGGCGTGGTGCGCGCACCCTCGCTGTTTTCGATCACCTTGGTCGTGTTGCCCTCCATGATCGCCACGCACGAATTGGTCGTGCCGAGGTCGATACCGATGATCTTGCCCATAGGTGGCTCCTGGTTCTCGCTGTGGGTTTCGTTGTGTACGAGTTGTGGATAAGTCGGCTCGTTTCAAGACGATCGGGTCACTTGGGCGCTGCCACGGTGACCAGTGCCGGGCGCAGCACGCGCTCGGCGATCAAGTAGCCCTTCTGCAGCACGGCCACGATCGTGTTGGCCTCCTGCTCCGACGGCACCATCGAGATCGCCTGGTGCTGGTGCGGATCGAAGCGCGTGCCCGCCGGCGGGTTGACCTCGATCACCCGGTTGCGCTCGAGCGCCTGCGACAGCAGCTTCAGCGTGGCGTGCACGCCCTGCAGCAGCTGCTCGTTGCTGGCGTTGGCGATGGCGGTGGTCGCCTCCAGGCTGTCGCGCACCGGCAGCAGGCTCTCGGCGAACGACTCGAGGGCGAACTTGCGCGCCTTGGCGATCTCCTCGTCGGCCCGGCGGCGCGTGTTCTCGGTCTCGGCCTTGGCGCGCAGGTAGGCGTCGGCGGCTTCGGCGTGCTTGGCTGCCAGTTCGGCCAGGCGGGCCTCGAGCGAGAGTGCGCTGTCGCTGGCGGCCTGGGCCGGGTGGTCGGCCTCGGCCATCGGATCCTGGCGTGGCTGTGGTTCGTTCGATGTCATGGTCGGGGTGGCAAAACGCTCGGGCCAAACGTTGGGGACGACCGCAGGACTTTCAAGCCCCGACCCGCGCTACTCGTCGACGCTGGCACTCCAGCGTTGCCAGTCTGCCAGCGACCGGCGATCGCGCTTGGTCGGGCGCCCGTCGGGGCGCGTGGCCGCCGGCTCGGGGGCCAGAGCACGCTGCTGCAGCGCGCGTTCGCGCGCCGACACGCTTTCGGCCGACTCGGCATACAGAGTGCGGGCCACGGTGGCACTGCCGCGCTGGGCGGACAACCGCAGCACGGTGAGGACGACCCGGAAGCCCGCCTGCTGCACGCTGACCTTGTCGCCGATGCGCAGGTCCCGCCCGGCCTTGGCCGGCAGGCCATTGACCAGGACTCGGCCCAATTCCACACCCTGCACGGCGAGGGCGCGCGTCTTGTACAGGCGCGCAGCCCAGAGCCACTTGTCGAGCCGCATCGAATCGGGCATCGGGCGCATTGTGGACCCGGGTCGGCCAGCCCCGCGAGGCACGGGTGCGCCTTGGCCGGCGATGCGTCAGCGCCTGGCGCCTGCAGCGACGGCCAACTCGCGCCGACGTTGCAGTTCGGCGCTCGTGAGCGGCTGGATCGGCCAGCCCTGCAGGTGCTTGATCGCCAGCTTGGCCAGCGCGTCGATCCACACCGGGTGGTCGTTCAGACACGTGATGGTGTGGTACTCCTTGCCGCCAGCGGTGAGGAACGTGTGGCGGCCTTCGATGGCGATCTCTTCGAGCGTCTCCAGGCAGTCGGCCGTGAAGCCCGGGCACAGCACGTCGACCCGCTCGTGGCCCTCGCTGGCGAGTCTGCGCAGCATCGCGTCGGTATACGGCTCGAGCCAGCGCGCGCGGCCGAAGCGGCTCTGGAAGGTGACCGCCATCTCGTCGGGCTTCAGGCCCAGGCGCTCGGCCAGCAGCCGTGCCGTCTTGCGGCATTGGCAGTGGTATGGATCGCCGAGCGACAGCGTTCGCGCCGGCAAACCGTGAAAGCTCATCACCAGCATGCGGCCGCGCCCCTCGCGCATCCAATGCTCACCGACGCGCGCGGCCAGCGCCGCGATATAGCCGTCGTCGTCGTGAAACTGGTTGACGATGCGCAGCTCCGGCACGCGCCGCACGCGACGCGACCACTGGGCCACCGCATCGAACGTGCTCGCGGTCGTGGCCGCCGAATACTGCGGGTACATCGGGATCACCAGGATTCGGGTCGCGCCTTCGGACTTCAGGGCATCGAGCGCGCTGGCGATCGACGGCTCGCCATAGCGCATCGCCCACTGCACCAGCACGGCATGACCGCGCTCGCCTAGCGACCCGCGCAGGCGCTGGGCCTGCAGCCGCGTCCAGTGGGCCAGCGGCGAGCCCTGAGGGGTCCAGATGGCGGCGTACTTGGCGGCCGACTTCGCGGGCCGCGTGCGCAAGATCAAGCCGTGCAGGATCGGCCACCACAGCGCGCGCGGGATCTCCACCACCCGGGGGTCGGACAGGAACTGCGCCAGGTACTCGCGCACCGCCGCCGGCGTCGGTTCCTCGGGGGTGCCGAGGTTGGTGAGCAGCACTGCGGTGCGCTCGGGCTGGTCGTGCGCGTGCGCGGGTTCCGCGGCGAAGCGCATCAGACCAGGTGCGGGACGGTGTCGACGATCGACAGGACGTCGAAGCGGATGCTGGGCGACGTGGCGTCGGCCGGCGCGCCGCCGAGGCCGATGACACCGTAGCCGTGCAGCGTGCAGCTGCCGCGGCGCAGGGTGATCAGCTCGTCCGAGCCGCCGAAGCGCACGTAGGTGCCGTTGTAGCTCATGTCGGTGAGCTGGAAGGTGCCGCCGGTCCAATCGATGCGGGCGTGCGAACGCGACACCTTGGAGTCGTCGAGGCGGAACGTGGCCTGCGGGCTGCGCCCGAGCACCACCGGCAGGTGCTCGGCGGCGTAGACGCGCACTTGGTCCTGCCACGCGAGGCGGATGCCCTCCGGATCGGGTGACGGTTCGACCGGCCCGAACTGGGTGGCGGGCGCCGCGTCGGCTTGGCGCCGCAATCCGAGCACGTGCACCTGCACCGGTTCGGCGCGCCCGCGCAGGTGCATCCAATCGAGGCTGCGGAAGCGCGCGCGCTGGTTGGCTGGAAGGTCGGCGAGCACGTCCGCGGTGACCAGGGTTTCGTTGTCGCCGGCGTGATCGAGCAGACGGGCGGCGACGTTGACGGCGTCGCCGAAGCAATCGCCGGCCATCTCGACCACCTCACCGCGGGCAAGCGCCACCTGCAGGCGAAGCCCGCGCAGGCCGGGCGAGGCACCGTGCTCGCGTCCGCGCGACACCAGCTGTTCGAGCTCATCGTGCATCTGCGCCGCCGACTTCAGGCCCGCCTCGGAGGTGTCGAACACGGCCATCAGGCCGTCGCCGAGGGTCTTGATCAGCTGGCCACCACAGGAGGGAACCGTGCGCGCCATCACCGTCACCGTGTGGGTGACGACCGAGGTGGCCTCGGCGTTGCCGAGCGTCTCGTACAGCGACGTGCTGCCGCGCAGGTCGGCGAACAGGACAGTGCGCTCGGAGATCCGCGTCATGTCCGGCACAGTGTAACCCCGGGCTCGGCCGGTCCGCCGCGGGGGGACGCGAGCGCGGCGAGCCGGGAGGCCGGATCACGCCTCAGAGGTTGTCGAGGTAGGTCCGGAGCTTGTCGGACCGGCTGGGGTGCTTGAGCTTGCGGATTGCCTTGGCCTCGATCTGGCGGATGCGCTCGCGCGTGACGTCGAACTGCTTGCCGACTTCCTCCAGCGTGTGGTCGGTGCTCATCTCGATGCCGAAGCGCATGCGCAGCACCTTGGCCTCGCGCGGCGTCAGCGAATCGAGGATGTCCTTCACCACGTCGCGCAGGCCGGCCTGCATCGCGGCGTCGACCGGCGCCACGTTGTTGGTGTCCTCGATGAAATCGCCCAGGTGCGAGTCGTCGTCGTCGCCGATCGGCGTCTCCATCGAGATCGGCTCCTTGGCGATCTTCATGATCTTGCGGATCTTGTCCTCGGGAATCTCCATCTTTTCGGCCAGCGTCGGCGCGTCGGGCTCGAAGCCGAACTCCTGCAGGTGCTGGCGCGAGATGCGGTTCATCTTGTTGATGGTCTCGATCATGTGCACCGGGATGCGGATGGTGCGCGCCTGGTCGGCGATCGAGCGCGTGATGGCCTGGCGGATCCACCAGGTGGCGTAGGTCGAGAACTTGTAGCCGCGGCGGTATTCGAACTTGTCGACCGCCTTCATCAGGCCGATGTTGCCTTCCTGGATCAGGTCGAGGAACTGCAGGCCGCGGTTGGTGTACTTCTTGGCGATCGAGATCACCAGCCGCAGGTTGGCCTCGATCATTTCCTTCTTGGCGTCGCGCGAGGCCTTCTCGCCTTCGTTCATGCGCTTGTTGATCTGCTTCAGGTCCTCCAGCGGCACCACCGCGCGGGCCTGCAGGTCGATCAGCTTCTGCTGCAACTCCTGGATCGGCGGCAGGTTGCGCGTGAGTACGATGCTGTACGGCTTGCCGGCAGCGATCTCCCTCTCTGCCCACTTGAGGTTCAGGACGTTGGGCGGGAAGGTCCTGATGAAGTGGTCCTGCGGCATGCCGCACTTGTCGACCACGATCTTGCGGATCTCGCGCTCGTAGCGGCGCACGTCGTCGACCTGCGAGCGCAGGATGTCGCACAGCCGCTCGATCGTCTTGACCGTGAAGCGGATCGTCATCAGGTCGTCGGAGATCGCGCGCTGCGCCTTGTCGTAGGCCGGCGATCGATAGCCTTCCTTCTGGAAGGCCTTGCTCATTCTCTCGAAGTGCTGCGCCAGCAGCGAGAACTTCTCGAGCGCCTGCGCCTTCAGCTCCTCGAGCTTCTTGGTCAGCGCCTTGCTGCCGCCGGCGCCGTCGTCGTCTTCTTCCTCGTCGAACTCGTCGAAGTCCTCCTCGGCGACGTAGTCGTCCGCCTCGTCGTCCGACACGAAGCCGTCGACCACCTCGGAGATCTGCATCTCGCCGTCGGCGATCTTCTTGGCCATCGACAGGATCTCGTTGATCGTCGTCGGCGACGCGCTGATCGCGTACATCATGGCCTGCAGGCCGCCTTCGATGCGCTTGGCGATCTCGATCTCGCCCTCGCGCGTCAGCAACTCCACCGAGCCCATCTCGCGCATGTACATGCGCACCGGGTCGGTGGTGCGGCCGAACTCGGAATCGACCGTCGACAGCGCAGCCTCGGCGGCTTCCTCGGCTTCCTCTTCGGTCGCGGTGGTCGTGTTGCCGCCGGCGATCAGCAGCGTCGCCGCGTCGGGCGCCTGCTCGTAGACCGCGATGCCCATGTCGTTGAGCATCGAGACGATCGCCTCGAGGATCTCGTTGTCGACCAGCTTCTCGGGCAGGTGGTCGTTGATCTCCTGGTGCGTGAGGAAGCCACGCGTCTTGCCCATCTTGATGAGCGTCTTCAACTCGAGCCGGCGCTTGGCGACCTCTTCCTCGGTGAGTGCGGTCTCGTCGAGGCCGAACTCGCGCATCAGCGCGCGCTCCTTGGCACGGCTGACTTTCATGCGCAGCGGCTTGGCCTTGGCGGCCTTGACCTCGGCCTCCTCGGCGACCTCGGCGTCCCCGTCGACGAATTCGGTTTCCACGTCGAAGTCGTCTTCGGTCACCGCCTCGGGCTGGGTCACCTCGGGGACGACGGCCTTGCCCTTGCGGCCGGCCTTGCCGCGGGCTTCGACGGGTGCCTTGGCGGCCGGG
>DATIFD010000327.1:0-3203 GCA_035455385.1 Burkholderiaceae bacterium | reverse complement strand
GGCGTGTCCTCGTACTTCACGTGGCGCTGGCGCATCTCGAGCGTCTTGGCGCGCAGGAAGTGCAGCGGGTCCACCGCCGCGTCGGTGGCTCGCTTGAAGGTGCCGTACAGCCGCCGCGAGCCGGCCAGGAAGCGCGACTCGATCATCGCCGTCTGCACGGTGACGTCGTTGCCGGCCTCGACCACGCATTCGTCGACCGTGCGCACCGACGAGCCGATCTCCAGCCCGATGTCCCAGCACGCGGTGATGAAACCCTCGACCGCGGCGCGCAGTGCGTCGTTGGTCGCGACGTCGACCTCGCCGCTGCCCGGCAGCAGCACCAGCACGTCGATGTCGGAGTGCGGGAACAGCTCGGCGCGGCCGTAGCCGCCCACCGCCACCAGCGCGGCGCCGGGTGGCATCGTGCTGCGTGCCCACAGGTCGTTGAGCGTGGCATCGGCGTGGCGCGCCAGTGCGCGCGTCAGCCGCGCGGCCGCGGGCGCGCTGGCGCGCGCGTGCAGGAAGTGCTGCACCAGCGCCGCCTTGCCGTCGCGGTAGCGCGTGCGCAGCGACGCCACGCCCGCGGCGGCGGGGGTTTCCATCACTTCCGACATGGGGCTCGCGTGCGCGCGAGAAGACGCCGTTCGTCGCTCAGCCGGCCACGCCGGCGGTGGCGGGCGCGCTGGTGCCCGCGGCGGCCTGCGCGATGAACGCCGGCACCGCCGGGCTGCCGGCCGACAGCGTCAGCACCTCGAAGCCGGCTTCGGTGACGGCCACCGTGTGCTCCCACTGCGCCGACAGCGAGCGGTCGCGCGTGACGATGGTCCAGCCGTCGCCGAGCTCGCGGATCTCGCGCTTGCCGGCATTGATCATCGGCTCGACCGTGAACACCATGCCGGGCACCAGCTCTTCCAGCGTGCCGGGGCGGCCGTAGTGCAGCACCTGCGGCTCTTCGTGGAACTTGCGGCCGATGCCGTGGCCGCAGAACTCGCGCACCACCGAGAAGCCCTGGGCTTCGGCAAAGCTCTGCACCGCGTAGCCGATGTCGCCCAGCCGCGCGCCGGGCCTGATCTTGGCGATGCCCTTCCACATGGCGTCGTAGGTCAGCGCGCACAGGCGCCTGGCCGCGATGGAACCCTCGCCGACGATGAACATGCGGCTGGTGTCGCCGTGCCAGCCGTCCTTGATGACGGTGATGTCGATGTTGACGATGTCGCCCGCCTTCAGCGCGCGCTCGTTCGGGATGCCGTGGCAGACCTGGTGGTTCACCGACGTGCAGATGCTCTTCGGGTACGGCGAGTAGCCCGGCGGCGCGTAGTTGAGCGGCGCCGGGATCGCGCTCTGCACGTTGACGATGTGCTCGTGCGCCAGCTTGTCGAGCTGCTCGGTGGTGACGCCGGGCTTCACGTGCGCCGTCAGCATGTCGAGCACCTCGGACGCGAGGCGGCCCGCCACGCGCATGGCGGCGAGGTCCTCGGGTGTTTTCAGCGTGATCGCCATGGGGACGCATTATCCCACTGGGGCGCTCGGATAGCCGCCGGAGCCGAAGCCCTGCGCGGTGCGGGGGCGTTCGGACCGCACACCTGGCTCACGCTGCCGCGTGCCGCCGGTCGAGCGCAGCCTCGGCAGCCGGGCCGCGACGCCGGCCACCTAAAATCCAGGCTTCGCAGCCCTTGGCGCCCGCCGCGCCGCACCGAGAGCCCTGCATGCCGCCCCCGCATCTGTTGCACCTGGAGGGCGGCCCCGCGCTCTCGCCGTTCCGAGCCAACACCCTGCTGCAGCGGCTGCGCGAGCGCGTGGCGCGCATCGCCGCGGTGCATGCCCGCCACGCCTACTGGGCGTGCAGCGACACCCCGCTGCAACCGGCCGAGCACGACAAGCTCAAGGCGCTGCTCGACAACGGTGAGCGCTACACCGGTGCAGTAGACGGCGCACTGATCGTCGTGATGCCGCGCCTGGGCACCGTGAGCCCGTGGGCGAGCAAGGCCACCGACATCGCGCACAACTGCGGGCTCGCGATCCACCGCATCGAGCGCGTCACCGAGTACCGGCTGCAGCTCGAAGGCGGCCTGCTGCGTGGCCCGAAGCCGCTGAGCGCCGAAGAGCTCGACGCCTGCGCCGCGCTGCTGCACGACCGCATGACCGAGAGCGTGGCGTTCGACGTCGAGGCCGCCGCGCACCTGTTCGACCACCAGCCCACGCAGCCGATGGCGCACGTGGATGTGCTGGGGCAGGGCAAGGCGGCCTTGGAAAAGGCCAACACCGAGTTCGGTCTCGCGCTCAGCGATGACGAGATCGACTACCTGCTCGACGCCTTCGGCCACAAGCTGAAGCGCAACCCCACCGACGTCGAGCTGATGATGTTCGCGCAGGCCAACAGCGAGCACTGCCGGCACAAGATCTTCAACGCGCGCTTCACGATCGACGGCGTGGCGCAGGAACACTCGATGTTCCAGATGATCCGGCACACCGAGAAAGTGAGCCCGCAGGGCACGATCTCGGCCTACAGCGACAACGCGGCGGTGATGCAAGGCGGCGCCATCGAGCGCTGGGCGCCGCGCGGCTTCACCAACGCGCCGGTGTACGAGGCGCGGCCCGAGACCTCGCACGTGCTGATGAAGGTGGAGACGCACAACCACCCCACCGCGATCTCGCCGCACCCGGGCGCCAGCACCGGCGCCGGCGGCGAGATCCGCGACGAAGGCGCCACCGGCCGCGGCGCGCGCCCGAAAGCCGGCCTCACCGGCTTCAGCGTGAGCCACCTGCACCTGCCGGGCAAGGCGGAGCCGTGGGAGCGCAACAGCACCGGCAAGCCCGACCACATCGCCAGCGCGCTGCAGATCATGATCGAGGGCCCGCTCGGCGGCGCCGCGTTCAACAACGAGTTCGGTCGGCCGAATCTCGGCGGCTACTTCCGCGTCTACGAGCAGCAGGTGGCCGGCGTGCAGCGCGGCTACCACAAGCCCATCATGCTGGCGGGCGGCCTCGGGAATATCAGCGCCGCGCACTCGCACAAGGCGAACGTTCCCGCGGGATCGCTGCTGATCCAGATCGGTGGCCCGGCGATGCTCATCGGCATGGGCGGCGGCTCCGCTTCGTCGATGGCGACGGGATCGAACACCGCCGACCTCGACTTCGACTCGGTGCAGCGGGGCAACGCCGAGATCCAGCGCCGGGCTCAGGAAGTAATCGACCGCTGCTGGGCGTTGGGTGAGGACAATCCG
>DATIFD010000326.1:0-2414 GCA_035455385.1 Burkholderiaceae bacterium | reverse complement strand
CGTGGTGCTGGTCGACGGCGTGCGCATCAACTCGGCCACCACCGGCACCAACGCGCTGGAGCACCTGCCGCTGTCGCAGATCGACCGCATCGAGGTGCTGCGCGGACCGGCCAGCAGCCTGTACGGCGCCGACGCGATCGGCGGCGTGATCCAGATCTTCACCAAGGCGCCCGACGGCATCACCGCGGGCGTGTCCGCAGGCAGCGAACACCGCGGCGAGGTGCGCGCCGGCATCGGCCGCACCGCCGGCGACTGGTCGTGGTCGCTCGATGCCGGCGCGCTCGCGGTCGACGCGTTCTCGGCCACCAACGCGTCGAACGCCTTCTCGTTCAATCCCGACGACGATCCGTACCGCAACAAGAACGCCAACGCTGCGCTGCAATGGCGCTGGTCCGCAGGCCACAAGCTCGGCTTGCGTGGTTTGTTCAGCAGCGGGGATACGCACTTCGACGCCGGCCCCGCCAGCGACGACGTCAACCACCAGCGTCTGTCGACGCTGTCGCTGCAAAGCGAGGACCGCCTGACGAGCCGGTGGCTGAGCACGGTGCGCGCCGCGCGCGGCAGCGATCATTCGAGCACGAGCGGCGGCGCCTTCCCGAGCACCTTCGACACCGACCAGGATCAGCTGCTGTGGCAGAACGACCTGACCTTCGGCACCACCGCGCTCAGCCTCGGCACCGAGTGGCGACGCGAACGCGTGGCGGGCGACACCGCGTACACGCAGACCGAGCGGACGATTTCGTCGCTGTTCGCAGCGGCGCAGCATCCGATCGACGACTCGCTGCAGCTCGAAGGCTCGCTGCGCACCGACCACAACTCGCAGTTCGGCAGCCACACCACGGGCCGCATCGGCGCCGGCTGGTCGTTCGCGCGCGACTGGCGCATCAGCGCCGCGGCCGGCAACGCGTTTCGCGCGCCGTCGTTCAACGACCTGTACTTTCCGCTGTCGTTCGGCTTCGCGGGCAACCCCGACCTCAAGCCCGAGCGGTCGCGCGGCGTCGACGCCACGCTGCGCTGGCGCAGCGGCGGCAGCACGGTGAGCCTGACCGCGTTCGACAACCACATCGACGACCTGATCGCGGTGGACCCCACGTTCACCACGGTGGTCAACGTCAACCGCGCGCGCATCCACGGCACGACGCTCGCCGCGCAACAGCTGTGGGGCGCCTGGCGCGCCGATGCCGAATGGACCCACCAGAGCCCGCGCGACGCCGACACCGGGCTGCTGCTGGTGCGGCGCGCGGTCGATCACGGCCGCGCCGGCCTTGGCTACGACAGCGGCGCCTGGCGGGTCGGCGGCGATGTCACGGCCAGCAGCGAGCGCTTCGACAGCGCCGCCAACACGCCGGCGTCGCGCATGGGCGGCTACGGTTTGCTGTCGCTGTACGCCGCCTGGTCGGTGACGCGCGAGGTCGCGTTCGGTGCGCGCGTGGTCAACGCCACCGACAAGCGCTACGAGATCGCACAGGGCTACAACACCGCACCGCGCCAGGTGCTGCTGACGCTGGACGCGACGTGGAAGTGACACCCGAGGAGGCCGGCACCGCATGAAGCGCGCGATCCGCATCTGGCTCGTGCTCGCCGCGCTGGCCGCCGCCGCGCTCGCGTTGGCGCTGGCCGTCGGCAGCCATGCGATCGCGCCGGCCGAGCTGCTGCGTGCGCTGCTGCGGCCCGACCGCGGCGTCGACGCGCAGATCGTGAACGAGCTGCGCCTGCCGCGGGCGCTCGCCGCGTTCGGCACCGGCGGGCTGCTGGCGCTGGCCGGCGCGCTGATGCAGGTGCTGCTGCGCAACCCGCTGGCCGATCCGTACGTGATGGGTGCGTCCGGCGGCGCGGCCGTGGGTGCACTGGCCGCAATGCTGCTCGGGCTGGGTGCCGCGTTCACGCAAGGTGCGGCGTTCGCCGGCGCGCTGGCGTCCACGGCGCTGGTGTTCGCACTCGCGCGGCGCGAGTTCGCGGGCGCGGCGCTCACCGACCCCGGCCTCGGTGCACCGCGCCTGCTGCTGGTCGGCGTGATGCTGGCCGCGCTGTGGACGGCGCTGGTGACGCTGCTGCTCACGCTGTCGCCCGAGGCGCGCATCCGCGGCATGCTGTTCTGGCTGGCGGGCGACGTCAGCGCCGGCAGCGGCGGCGCGGCGGCACTGGGCATGCTGGTGCTGCTGGTGGCGCTCGCCTGGCCGCTCGGCCGCTCGCTCAACGTGATGCTGCGCGGCCCGGTGATCGCGCTGTCGCTGGGCGTGCGCGTGGTGGCATTGCGCCGTGCCCTCTTCGTGCTCGCCTCGCTGGCCACCGCGGTGGCGATGACCAGCAGCGGCGCGGTCGGTTTCGTCGGGCTGGTGGTACCGCATGCGCTGCGGCTGGCCATCGGCAACGACCAGCGTGTGCTGCTGCCCGCCTGCGCGCTCGCCGGCGGC
>DATIFD010000325.1:0-2819 GCA_035455385.1 Burkholderiaceae bacterium | reverse complement strand
GCTCGCCGAGGGCACGCCGCAGCAGATCGTCGAGAACGCCGACGTGCGCCGCGTCTACCTCGGCGAGCATTTCCGCATGTAGCCGGGCAGGGCCGTGGCACCGACATGAAACCCTCGCTCCAGGTCCGGCTGTCGCAGCATCTGGCGTTGACGCCGCAGCTGCAGCAGTCGATCCGGCTCCTGCAGCTGTCGACCCTCGAGCTGCAGCAGGAGGTCGAGCAGATGCTCGACCAGAATCCGTTCCTCGAGGCCGACGAGGAAGCGGCGGTGGCCGAGACCCCGTTGGACCGCGGCCCTGCCGGCGAGCTCGCCGCCGACGCGGTGGTCGAGGCCGCCGGCGAGCGCGAGGACTCCGGCTTCGACGGCGGCGAAGACGCCGCCGGCATCGACGCCACCGACTTCGACCGCATGGAGCGCCGCGAGTGGGACAACGGCACCGAGGGCGACGACTTCGACGGTATCCGCGAGTTGCCCAGTAGCGCGAGCGGCAGCGCCGGATCCGACGACGAGCAGGAAGCCCAGGACCGCACGGCCGCCGCACCGTCGCTGCAGGACCATCTGCGCGGCCAGCTGGCGCTGATGCGGCTGTCGCTCGAAGACCGCGCGGCGCTGTGGGCGCTGATCGAGTCGCTCGACGCCGACGGCTACCTCGCCGATCCGCTGGAGGAGATCGCCGCGCGGTTGGGCGCAGGCGACGCCGCGACGGCCGACGGCAGCGAGCTGCTGGAGCGCCTGCAGTGCGCCTTGAAGTGGCTGCAGAGCCTCGACCCTGCAGGCGTCGGCGCGCGCAACCTCGGCGAGTGCCTGACGTTGCAGCTGCGCGCCGAGCCGCAGACGCCGGCGCAAACGCTGGCCGCCGAGATCTGCCGCCACCACCTCGACCTGCTGGCCAGACGCGAGTTCAAGAAGCTCGCCACCGCCACCGGCGCCGACGAAACGCAGCTGCGCGACGCGCGCGAGCTGATCGTGCGCTGCGATCCCAAGCCCGGCCGCGCGTTCGCCCACAACGATTCGAGGGTCGTCGTGCCCGACGTCATCGTGCAGCGCAGCGGCCGCTCGTGGAAGGTGCAGCTCAATCCCGACGTGATGCCCAAGCTGCGCATCAACGACCTGTACGCGCAGGCGATCCGCGGCCAGCGCAACGGCACGGCGGCGGGATTGAATGCGCGGCTGCAGGAGGCACGCTGGTTCGTCAAGAACATCCAGCAGCGCTTCGACACCATCGTGCGCGTGTCGCAGGCCATCGTCGGGCGGCAGAAGGGGTTCCTCACGCACGGCGCGATCGCGATGAAGCCGCTCGTGCTGCGAGAGATCGCCGACGAGCTGGGCCTGCACGAATCGACCATCTCGCGGGTCACCACCGCCAAGTACATGGCCACGCCGTTCGGCACCTTCGAGCTCAAGTACTTCTTCGGCTCGTCGCTGTCGACCGACGCCGGCGGCAACGCGTCGAGCACCGCGGTGCGTGCGCTGCTGCGCCAGCTGGTGGCCGCCGAGGATCCGAAAGCGCCGCTGTCCGATGGCCAGCTGGCGCAGATGCTCTCGGAGCAGGGCATCCAGGTGGCACGGCGCACGGTCGCCAAGTACCGCGAGGCCCTGAAGATCGCGCCGACCAATCTGCGGCGCAGCCTGTGAGCGCCGAGGCGCCGAGCGCCGGCGCGAGCCTGTTCCTGCCCTGTGCGGGTGGCGTCGAGGCGCTGCTGGCCGACGAGATCGCCGCGTTGCAGCCGGGGCTGGCAGTGCACGGCGCGCGCGGTGGCGTCGCGCTCGGCGGCGACGCCGAGCTGGCGATGCGGCTCAACCTGGAGAGCCGCCTGGCCCAGCGCGTGCTGTGGCGCGTGGCCGACGCGCCCTATCGCAGCGAGCACGATCTGTACCAACTGGCGCACGGCGTGCGCTGGCACGACTGGATCACTCCGAAGCAGACGCTGCGGGTCGACACCACGGCGCGCAACGCGCCGCTGAAGAGCCTGAACTTCGCGTCGCTTCGCATCAAGGACGCGGTGTGCGACGCGATGCGCGAGCGCGCCGGCGCCAGGCCCGATGTCGACACCCGCGACCCGGACCTGTCGCTGGTGCTCCACCTCGACGGCAACCAGGCGTCGCTGTACGTTGACACTTCGGGCGCGCCGCTGTTCAAGCGCGGCTGGCGCGATGCGATGGCCGGCGACGCGCCGCTGAAGGAGACGCTGGCCGCGGCGATGCTGGCGGCCGCCGGCTGGCACGGCCGCGCCGAGGACGGCGCCCTGCTGGACCCGTGCTGCGGCGCCGGCACGATCGCGATCGAGGCGGCGCAGCTGGCGTGCGGCCGCGCGCCGGGGCTGCAGCGGCGTTTCGCGTTCGAGCGGCTGGCGCCGTTCCGCGCCGCCCAGGGGCGCTGGCGCGAGCTGCTGGAGGCTGCGCGCGCGCGCGTGCACACGGCAACGGTGCCGGTGTTCGCAGGCGACGTGTCGTTTCGCATGACCGATTTCGCCGCACGCCACGCACAGCGGGCCGGCGTCGCCCAGGCTATTCAATTCAAGGCCGGCGATGCGCTGCAGCGCCCGCCGCCGGTGCCGCAGGGCACGATGATGCTCAACCCGCCGTACGGCGAGCGCATCGTGCCCAAGGGTCGGGAGGCGGCACCGCGCGCGCGCGAGCATGCGCAGGGCGCGCCGGACATGCCGAGCTTCTTCGCGGCGTTGGCGGCGCACTGGAAGCGCCACTATGCCGGCTGGACCGGCTGGATCCTCAGCCCCGATCCGAAGCTGCCTACGCACATGCGGCTGCGCGAGTCGCGCCGCGTGCCGCTGTGGAACGGGCCGATCGAATGCCGGCTG
>DATIFD010000324.1:0-3608 GCA_035455385.1 Burkholderiaceae bacterium | reverse complement strand
AACGTGACAGCGCCCAGCCGTAGAGCCCGAACTCGAGGTATTCAGCCACGCTCGCCGGCGAGACGACGGGCGCGTGCCACGACTGGAAGGCCTGGTCGCTCTGGTGTGGCATCGAGGATGACACGCAGCCGTGGTCGTCGCCGGCCACCACCAGCACACCGCCGCGCGGCGAGCTGCCGTACGCGTTGCCGTGCTTGATTGCGTCGCCGGCGCGGTCGACGCCCGGCCCCTTGCCGTACCACATGGCGAACACGCCGTCGACCGTGCGCTCCGGGTCTGACTCCACTCGCTGCGTGCCCAGCACCTGCGTCGCGGCGAGCTCCTCGTTGATCGCCGGCACGAAGCGCACGCCGGCCTCGGTGAACTTCGGGCCGGCCTTCCAGATCGCCTGGTCGACCATGCCGAGCGGCGAGCCGCGATAGCCGCTGACGAAGCCGCGCGTGTTCAGCCCCGCCTTCGCGTCGCGCGCACGCTGCATCAGCAGCAGCCGCACCAGCGCCTGCGTGCCGGTGAGGAACACGCTGCCGCCCTCGGCCCACAGGTTGTGGTGCAACTGGTAGTCGGGCCGCGCCAGCGGCGGGGACGGATCGGTGGCGGCCAGGGTGGACATGGTCGGCGCTCCTTCGATGACGGCGTCCGGCAGCCTGCGCAGCTTACGCGCGCGCCCGCGCAAAGACGTTTCTCATTTCACCGCATGACCGGGGCGTCGACGAAAATCCTTCTCAAAACCCCACCCTTCGGAGAATGAATGAATCTCGACCGCTACAGCCTGCAGATCCTGGCCGAGCTGCAGCGCGACGCGCGGCAGACCGTGCAGCAGCTGTCGGCCGCGGTGGGCCTGTCGCCCACGCCGTGCTGGAAGCGCGTGAAAGACCTCGAGGCGGCGGGCGTGATCCGCGGCTACACCGCGTTGATCGACCGCGAGAAGGTCGGGCTCCACCTGCGCGTCGTGGTCGAGGCCAATCTGAGCGAGCACAGCGAGGAGCTGGTGCGGCGCTTCGAGCGCGCGGTGGCCGCGAGCCCGCAGATCGTGCACTGCGTCAGCACCACCGGCCAGGCCGACTACATCATGACCGTGCTGATCGCCGACATCAAAGCCTACGAGCAGTTCCTGCACGACACGATCTTCCGCCTGCCCGGGGTGACCCACGTGCGCTCGAGCATCGTGCTGAAGGAGGTCAAGCAGGAGGCGCGGCTGCCGGTGGCCGACCCGGAGGCGCCGGCGCCCGGCGTGCGCGCGCGGCGGCGCGCCGCGTGAGGCGCGTGACCCGTCCGTACCGGCTGCACGACAATGGCCGCCGTTCGAAGGGAGCCGCGATGCGAACCCGACCGTGGTGGTGGCTGGTCCTGCTGGTGGGCTTCGGCGCCCAAGCTGCCGACCCGGGCACGCTGGTGGTCGGCTCCAAGCGCTTCACCGAGTCGTACATCCTCGGTGAGGTGATCGCACAGACCGCCGCGCCGCACGCCAGGACCGAGCATCGCCAGGGGCTGGGCAACACGGCGGTCGTGCTCGAGGCGTTGAAGGCCGGCGCGATCGACGTCTACCCCGAGTACTCGGGCACCATCGACGCCGAAATCCTCAAGCACCCCGAGCCGACCGACCTGGCAACGATGCGGCGCGACCTCGAGCCGCTGGGCCTCGGGGTCGGCGTGCCGCTCGGCTTCCAGAACACCTACGCGCTGGCGATGACGGCGGCGCAGGCCAAGCAGCTGGGAATCAAAACGATCGGCGACCTCGCGAAGCATCCCGATCTGGTGGTTGCGGTGTCGCACGAGTTTCTCGGCCGCGCCGACGGTTGGCCCGGGTTGGCTGCGCGCTACGGCCTGCCGCAGAAGCCCACCGGCATCGACCATGGCATCTCGTACGAGGCGCTGGCTTCCGGCCGCATCGCGGTGACCGACATCTATTCGACCGACGCCAAGATCGCCGAGCTGGGCCTGACGGTGCTGCAGGACGACAAGCAGTACTTTCCGCGCTACGACGCGGTCCTGCTGTACCGGCTCGACCTGCCCACGCGCTTTCCTGCTGCGTGGCGCGCGCTGCAGGGGCTCGAGGGCCGCATCGACGCCGATCGCATGATCCGCATGAACGGCGATGCCGAGCTGCGCGGCCGCGCGTTCGCCGACATCGCGCGCGACTTCGTGAAGCCTTCGAGTGGCGGCGGCGCGGCGCGCGTCGGATGGTGGCAGCGCCTGATCGCCGACGACCTCGCCCGGCTGACGCGCGAGCACCTGACGCTGGTGGCGGTGTCGGTGCTGGCGGCGGTGCTGATCGGCGTGCCGCTGGGCACGGCCGCCGCAGCGTGGCCGCGCGTCGAGCAGCCGGTGATGGCGCTGGTCGGCGTGCTGCAGACCGTGCCTTCGCTGGCGCTGTTCGCGATGCTGATCCCGCTGCTCGGGCGCATCGGCACGATGCCGGCGCTGGTGGCGTTGACGCTGTATGCGCTGCTGCCGGTGGTGCGCAACGTGACCACCGGGCTGCAACAGGTACCGGACGGACTGCGCGACGCGGCGCGCGCGCTGGCGTTCACGCCGTGGCAACGCTGGTGGCTGATCGAGTTGCCGCTGGCGATGCCGGTGGTGGTAGCCGGCATCAAGACCGCGGCGGTCATCACGGTGGGCACCGCGACGATCGCCGCGTTCATCGGCGCCGGCGGCTATGGCGAGCGCATCGCCACCGGCCTGGCGCTCAACGACAACGCCACGCTGCTGGCCGGCGCGCTGCCGGCCGCGGCGCTTGCCCTGGTGACGCAAGGCGTCTTCGAGTGGATCGAGCGCCGCCTGCTGCGGCGCTGGCCACGCGCTACCTCGCGCTGAGGCCCGATCCGGCCTCAGCCACGATGACCCGAAGGGACTCCCCGCATGCAGCGCAGAGACTTTCTCCAGCTGAGCATGGCCGTCGCCGGCGCGGCGGCGTCGACGACCGCGGCTGCCGCCGGCGCCGATCTCGACCTCGAGGAGGCCTCGATCGAGCAACTCGCCGCCGCACTGCGCGCAGGGCGCACGAGCGCGCTGGGGCTGGTGCGCGCGTATGCCGAGCGCATCGCATCGATCGACCGCGCCGGACCGACGCTGCGCAGCGTGATCGAGCTCAACCCCGACGCCGAGGCGATCGCGCAGCGCCTCGACGAGGAAGCGCGCGCGGGCCGCTGGCGCGGGCCGCTGCACGGCGTGCCGGTTCTCGTCAAGGACAACCTCGCTACCGCCGACCGCATGCAGACGAGCGCGGGCTCGCCGGCGCTGGTTGGCGCACAGGCACCGCGCGACGCGTTCGTCGTGCAGCGACTGCGCGACGCCGGCGCGGTGCTGCTGGGCAAGACCAACCTGTCCGAGTGGGCCAACATCCGCGGCCTGCATTCGGTCAGCGGCTGGAGCGCGCGCGGCGGTCAGACGCTGAATCCCTACGCGCTCGATCGCAGCCCGAGCGGCTCGTCGTCGGGCACCGGCAGCGCGGTGGCGGCCAACCTGTGCGCCGCCGGCGTCGGCACCGAGACCGATGGCTCGATCACGTCACCGGCATCGGTGCAGGCCCTGGTGGGCATCAAGCCCACCGTCGGGCTGCTGAGCCGCGACGGCATCGTGCCGATCTCGTTCACGCAGGACACGCC
>DATIFD010000323.1:0-2553 GCA_035455385.1 Burkholderiaceae bacterium | reverse complement strand
CCTTTGTAGCCGCCGGCCAGGCGCGTCGTGCGAAACCCGATCTGGTCGAGAAACCACGCCAATGCGCCCGAGCGCTGGCCGCCGCGCCAGCAGTACACCAGCGGCTGCCACTCGCGCGGCTTGTCCTGCACCCAGCGCTCGACGTGCATGGCGATGTTGCGTGCCACCATCGCGGCGCCGACCTTGCGCGCGGCCAGCGGTGAATCCCTGACGTACAACGTGCCGACGTGGCGGCGCTCCTCGTCGTCGAGCACCGGCCAGTTCACCGCTCCAGGCAGGTGATCCTCGGCGAACTCCGAGGGCGAGCGCACGTCGATCACCGCGTCAAGTGAGGGCAGTGCCGCCACGGCCTCGGCGGCGGTGAGGCTGCGCAGGCTCACCGCAGCGACGGAGCCGGCGCGCTCGCCGGCGGCACCGGTGCGATCGCGTCGAGCAGCTCGTCCTCGATCTCGAGCTGCTCGCGGTTGTGCTGCAGCGCCGCCCCGTCGACGAGGAACGTGTCCTCCACGCGCTCGCCGAGCGTCGAGATCTTGGCCAGCTGCAGGTTCACGTGGTGCTTGGCCAGCACGCGCGCGATGCCGTACAGCAGCCCCGAACGATCGCTCGCGCTGACCGAGAGGATCCAGTGCTGCGCGCGCTCGTCGGGGCGCAGGCTGACGCGCGGCGTCACCGGGAACGAACGCACGCGGCGCGACACGCGGCCGCGGCTCGGCTCGGGCAGCGGCCCCTCGGCCTGCAAGGCGTCCACGAGACCGGTTTCGGTCAGCGAGATCAGGTCGCGGTAGCCGGCCGCATCGTCGGCGTCGTACGCCGGGTGCACCACCTGGAACGTGTCGAGCGCAAAGCCGGCGCGGCTGGTGTGGATCTTGGCGTCCTGGATCGAGAAGCCGGCGCTGTCGAAGTAGCCGCAGATGCGCGCGAAGAGATCCGCGTGGTCGGGCGAGTACACCAGCACCTGCAGCCCTTCGCCCACCGGGGACGGCCGCGCGCTGACCACCGGGGTCTCGGTCTTCACGTGGCGCCACAGCATGCGCGCGTGCCACGCGATCTCCATCGCGTCGTGGCGTGCGAAGTAGCTCACGTCCAGCGTGTCCCACAGCGGCTTCTCGGTGCCCGGCAGCGCCGAGCGCAGCGCCAGCAGGTTGCGCGCCTCGACCTTGCGCGCCTCGATCTCGGCGTCCAGGTTCGGCGTGGCACCGCCCAGCACGCGCAGGGCCAGCCTGTAGAGGTCTTCCAGCAGCTTGCCCTTCCAGGCGTTCCACACCTTGGGGCTGGTGCCGCGGATGTCGGCCACCGTCAGCAGGTACAGCGCGGCCAGCGCACGCGGGCCGCCCACCATCCTGGCGAAGGCGGTGATCACCTGCGGGTCGGACAGGTCCTCCTTCTGCGCGATGTGGCTCATCGTCAGGTGGTGCCGAACCAGGAACTCGATCAGCGTCGCGTCGTCCTTGTCGACGCGGAAGTCGCGACAGAAGCGCCGCACCTCCTGGCCGCCCAGCACCGAGTGGTCGCCGCCGCGGCCCTTGGCCACGTCGTGGAAGAGGGCCGCCACGTACAGGATCCACGGCTTGTCCCACTGCGCGGCCAGCTGCGAGCAGAACGGGTACTCGTGCGCGTGCTCGGGAATGAAGAAGCGCCGCACGTTGCGCAACACCATCAGGACGTGCTGGTCTACCGTGTAGACGTGGAACAGGTCGTGCTGCATGCGCCCGACGATGCGGCGGAACACCCACAGCGTGCGGCCGAGCACCGAGGTCTCGTTCATCAGCCGGAAGGCGTGCGTCTGGCCCGCCGGCTGCTTGAGGATCTGCATGAACTGCGCGCGCACGCCGGGGTCGCGGCGGAACGCGCCGTCCATCGCGTCGCGCGCCGAGTACAGCGCACGCAGCGTGCGCGCCGACAGCGCCTTGATGCCCGGCGTCTGCTGGTAGATCAGGAAGGTCTCGAGGATCGCGCTGCGGTCGGTGAGGTAGAGGTCGTCGCGCGCCACCTCGAGCAGGCCGCCGCGGTCGAGGAAGCGCTCGTTGATCGGCCGCATCGGCTGGTTCTCGGAACCCGAGACGCGCTCCTCGATGTTGAGCATCAGGATCTTGTTGAGCTGCGACACCGCCTTGGCCGCCCAGTAGTAGCGGTGCATCAGCACCTCGCTCGAGCGGTGCCCGTGCGCCGGCTTGATGCCGAAGCTCTCGGCCACCGCGGTCTGCAGGTCGAACACCAGGCGGTCCTCGCGCCGGTCGGCGATGGCGTGCAGCCGCGCGCGGATCAGCTTGATCGTGCCCTCGTGGCGCTGCAGCCGGCGCAGCTCGTACGGCGTCAGCAGGCCCTTGGCCGCCAGCTCGCCCCAGGTGCGCCCGAGGCCGGCCGCGCGTGCCACCCAGATCACCACCTGCAAATCGCGCAGGCCGCCGGGGCTCTCCTTGCAGTTGGGCTCCAGCGCGTAGGGCGTGTCCTCGTACTTCACGTGGCGCTGGCGCATCTCGAGCGTCTTGGCGCGCAGGAAGTGCAGCGGGTCCACCGCCGCGTCGGTGGCTCGCTTGAAGGTGCCGTACAGCC
>DATIFD010000322.1:0-2839 GCA_035455385.1 Burkholderiaceae bacterium | reverse complement strand
GATGCGGTGGTGGCGCTGTGGAAGCGCTCGATACAATCGACGCCGCCTGCACCGAACCAGCGACGTTGATCGCTGCACCGTGAACCAATCCGTCGTCGAACCATCGCCGCCGAGCGCGGCGATCGATCCCACGCCGCCCGTGGTGCCTGCGGCGCGTCCAGGCGGCGGTGCCCCCTGGTGGCTGTTGGTCTTGACGCTGGCGCTCAGCGCCGGCTCTCTGTGGATGGCGTGGCAGACCAGCCAGCGGGTGCAGTCGCTCGAGCAGGAGCTGGTTCGCCGCCAGCAGGACAGCGCCACGCTCGCCACCGAGGCGCGCGTGCTGGCCCGTCAGGCGCAGGACGCCTCGCGCGATGCCGTGGCCAAGGTGGCATTGCTGGAGTCGCGCGTGGCCGAAAACACGGTGCAGCGCGCGCAGCTCGATGAGCTGCTGCAGGCGATGACGCGCTCGCGCGACGAGAACATGCTGGCCGACATCGAGGCCGGGCTGCGCGTGGCCGTGCAGCAGTCGGCGATCACCGGCAGCACCGAGCCGCTGATTGCCATGTTGAGGCAGGCCGACGAACGCCTGACGCGCAACGCGCAGCCACGGCTTGAGCGGGTGCGGCGCGCCGTCGCGCACGACCTCGACCGCGTGCGCGCGGTGGCCGTGAGCGACATCTCGACGCTGGTGATCAAGGTCGACGAGGCGATGCGCATGGTCGACGACTTGCCGCTGCTGGTGCAGCCCGACCGGCGCGGCGTCGCCGGCGACAAGGCGGTGCGCGCGCCGGCGGTGCCCGCGGCGGCATCGGCGGCCGCGGCGGCCGCGGGGGGCTGGCGTGCCGAGCTGGCCGAGCGCTGGAATCTGGTGGTGCAGCGAGTGCTCGACGAGGCGCGGTCGTTGGTGCGCGTGACGCGCATCGACGAGCCCGAGGCGATGCTGGTGGCGCCCGAGCAGGCGTACTTCCTGCGCGAGAACATGAAGCTGCGGCTGCTCAACGCGCGGCTGTCGCTGCTGTCGCGCCAGTTCGCCACCGCGCAGTCCGACCTGCGCGACGTGCAGCTCGCGCTGGAGCGCCACTTCGACCGCGGCAGCCGCCGCGTCAACACGATGAACGAGCTGCTGCGGCAGGTGGGCTCGCAGTCGCGCGGCATCGTGGTGCCGCGGCCCGACGAGACCTTCGCCGCGCTGACCGCCGTGATGGCCGGACGTTGACGCCATGCGCGGTGTCATCTGGCTGGTGCTGCTGTTCGCGGCGGCGACGGTGGCGGCGCTGACGCTGGGCGACAACAAGGCGCTGGTGTCGTTCTTCTACGGCAACTACCGCGTCGACCTGTCGCTCAACCTGTTCCTGATCGGTGCACTGATAGCGACGTTTGCGATGACCATGGTCGTCAAGGCCGTCGACTCGCTGATCACGCTGCCCACGCGGGCCAAGGCCTGGCGCGCGCTGAAGCGCGAGCGCGCGGCGCAGGCGGCGCTGCGCGAGGCGATGGCCGAGCATTTCGCGGGCCGCTTCAACCGCGCACACAAGGCGGCGCAGCGCGCGCTGGCGATCCAGGCCAGCACCGACGAGCTGGCCGGTGACCGCGAGCTGCGCATCCTCGCGCACCTGCTGGCCGCGCGCAGCCTGCATCGCCTGCAGGACCGCACGCGGCGAGACGAGTTGCTGCGCCAGGCGCTCAAGGCCGTGCGCCGCGCCGCGCCGCAACAGGCGGTGGACGAGGGTGCAAGGCTGCTCGGTGCCGAGTGGGCGCTCGACGACGGCGACGCGCCGAAGGCGCGCTCGCTGCTGGCCGAGCTGGCGCCAGGGGTCGTGCGGCGCACGCAGGCGCTGCGGCTGCGGCTGCGTGCGGCGCAGCTGTCGCGCCAGCCGGCCGAGGCACTCGGCACCGCGCGGCTGCTGGCCAAGCACCAGGGGTTCAGCGACGAGGCCGCGCAGGGGCTGCTGCGCTCGCTGGCGCTGCAGTTGATCGACGCCGCGCACGACGGCGACCAGCTGCGCCGCGCATGGGCAGCGCTCGACGACGCCGATCGGCGCGACGCCTTCGTGGTGGCGCGTGCCGCGCGCCGCGCCGCCGAGATGGGCCACGCGGCCGAGAGCCGCAACTGGCTGCGCCCGCTGTGGAGCGACCTGCGCGAGCTCAGCGCCGAACAGCGGATGCAGGTGGCGCTGGCGCTCGCGGTGTCGTGCGACGGCATCGGCAACGATTGGCTGCAGGTCACCGAGGCGGCGCAGCAGGCCTTTGCCAACGAGGCCGCGGTGCAGGCAGCGGTCGGCGAGGTGTTCGCCGCGCGCGGGCTGTGGGGCAAGGCCAGAGGGCCGCTGCAGATGGCCGCTGCCGACCGCGGCGTGCCCGCCGCCGCGCGCCGCCGTGCCTGGCGCACGCTGGCGCGGCTGGCGCGCCAGGAAGGCGACGAGGATCGCGCGCTGCACAGCGAGCAGGCGGCCGCGGCGATCGACTAGACGAGGGCTCGTGCCGCGAGGCCGGCATACCCCGCTGGTATACTCGCCGGTCCGCGCGGCTGTAGCTCAGTTGGATAGAGTACTTGGCTACGAACCAAGGGGTCGTGGGTTCGAATCCTGCCAGCCGCGCCAAGTTTCTCTGTCAAATCAACGGTCTAGCGACTTGCGTCTCTAGGCCGTTGTTGCTTCTTGCGGGACTTTTGTCCCGCAGCGCCGCTTCCTGTTCAAGTCTCAAGGTCCTGAGGCTCTTGTTCCAGCGACCGGTGTCGTCCTTGATCTTCTCCAAGGCCGCGTGCAACTCGACGATCTGCGCCATGCTGTAGTGGTGCGTCATCGTCGGGCTCGTGTGCCAAAGGATGTCGGCTCTCGTCGCCTGGCTGACGCGCGCCTCG
>DATIFD010000321.1:0-4688 GCA_035455385.1 Burkholderiaceae bacterium | reverse complement strand
CGAGAACGACGATACGCGGCGCAACAGCGCTGTGCTCGAGTGCATCGAGCGCGGTGTCGAGCCGGTCGCGCAACGTGTCGAGCGGCAGTTGCGGCAGGTCGATGCCGGTGGCGAACGGCGCGCCGCGCCGAAACGGCGTCGCCGACGGACAGGCGCCGACGCAGATGCCACACCCGGCGCACAGCTCGGGGCTGACATGCGCCATGCGCACACCCGTGCGGCCCGACGCGTGCGGCACCATCTGAACCGCGCCGTACGGGCAGTCGGCCTGACACAGCGTACAGCCGTTGCAGTGCGCAGGGTCGACCACCGCCGCCGGCGGCGCGCTGCGGCGCCCGGGCCACCACGGCATCACCAGCAGCGCGAGCGTCAGCGCGGTGGCGGCGATCCAGGTCGGCCCCGGCGCAGAGCCGGCTGCCGGCAGCACGCCGAGGATGAACCAGTCTATGTCCACCCATTGCGGCCACCTCGCCAGGTCGGCCTGCGGCAGCGAGCGAGCGGGCCACGCCAGCGCCAGCGCGACCAGCATCAGCGCGCTGCCGATCGCGAGCGTGCGCACCGGTTGCGTCTGCGGCCGCACCAGCCGCAGCAGGTGCGCCCAGCAGCCGAGCAGCAGCAACAGCGGCAGTCCGATGTGCGTGAACGCGAGCAGGCTGAAGAAGCGGTCGGTGATCGCATCCGGGTCGATGAAGTTGCGTACCAGCGCGGCGTCGAACCCGGGCAGCCAGGCGAACCACTCGAAGACCGCGAACCCGATGACCTGTGCCCGCAGGTCCCACACCATCCAGTAGCCGATCAGCCCCGATGCGATCGCCAGCGGCAGCAGCGGCACGCCGCTGACCCAACTGAACCACCGGAAGGCCCGAAAGCGGCCGAGCATCGCCTCGCGCAGCAGATGCAGTGCCACCAGCGCGATCAGCGCGTCGGACGCGTAGCGGTGCAGGCTGCGCATCAGGCCGCCGGTCAGCGGCTGCTGTTCGGTCATCGCCTGCACCGAGCGGTACGCGCCGCCGACGCTGGTCTCGTACAGCGCATAGGTCCAGAAGCCGCTCGCCACCACGATCCACAGCATCCAGAAGCTCAGCGCACCCAGTTGCCGCAGGGGGTTGGCGTCGAGACCGAACAGCCGGTCCAGCGCGTGCTCGGCGGCGCGCACCCATCGCTCGCCGGCCGTCGCTGCGCCCAGCGCAGCGCCGGAGCCGGCCACCGCGGCGCTCATCGTGTCGCTCGTCTTCGCCGCAGCTCGCGGGTCATGAACGCAGCCAGCGCAGCCAGCACCGTGATGCCGCAGAAGAGTTCGAAGAACAGCGAGTAGTTGAGACGGTAGCCTCCCGAGGCCGGGTCGTACACGGTGCAGTACAGCTTGACCTTGCGCCAGACACTCTGCAGATCGGCACGGCCGGCGGCCTGCCCGGCGAGCAGATCCTTCAACGGGCCGACGAACATCGGCAGCTCGAAGTTGTCGCCGTACACCTGCGCCGCGATCCGACCGCCCGGGTCGACGATGCTGAGCTGTGTCAGGTGGTCGAACCCCTTCGGCGTGGCCTCGTAGGTGAAACCGAACGCGCGCGTCAGTTGCGACACGTCGGCTGCAGCGGGCGCGACGAAGGCCCAGCGCGGGTCGCCAATGCGCATCTGGCGCGCATAGGCAGCCATCGCCGCGGGGTCGTCGAACGGCTGGTTGAAGCCGATGCTGATCACCTGGAAGCTGTCGTCGCCGAGCGCGGCACGGGCCGCGCGCACACCGTCGGCCAGCCGCCGCGTGGTGACCGGGCACGACTGGAAGCAGCCGGTGTAGATGAAGCTCACCACCAACGGCTTGCCGCGGTAGTCGGCCAGCCGCACGGGACGGTTCATCGAGTCGCGCAATTCGATCTGGTCGGTGCCGTCGGCGAGGCTGCGCCCGATCGCCGCCTGACTGGTACGCAATGCATCGTCCCACGCAGGGGCCTGCGCGCGCCCCGCGGCGGAAATCATGCCGAGGCACGCCAGCACGCAGGCGCCCGCAGGCGCTCGCACGCGGACGCGCCGGGGCACGGCTAGCTCCCGGAGAACGCGGCGTCGAGCATCACGCCGGCCAGCAGCAGCGTCAGCTGCAGCAGCGATGCGAAGAAACAGCGCATCGCCCGCCCCCGCGAGGGTTGCATCTGCAGCCGCAGGGCCTCCAGCACGAACCAGCCGCCGCCCACGGCGGCCAGCAAAGCCGTCAGCGCACTGCCCGACACCGCACCGAGCACCACACCGGACACGGCCAGCAACGCCGCATGTGCAGTGATCGCCAGCGCTGCGACGCGGACACCCTTGACCACCGGCAGCATGGGCACGCCAGCGCTCGCGTAGTCGTCGCGGCACGCGATCGCGAGGCTCCAGAAGTGCGGCGGCGTCCACAGGAACAGCACCACGGTCAACAGCCACGCCTGCAGGGACAGCTCCGGGTTCACCGCCGCGGCGCCGGCGAGCACCGCGAAGCTGCCCGCCAGGCCGCCGATCACGATGTTCCACCACGTGCGGCGCTTCAACCACACGGTGTAGACGACCGCATAGACCAGCGCGCCGGCCACCGTGTAGACGGCCGCAGCGGCATTGGTCGCGACCCAGGCAGCGGCACCGGCCAGCCCGGTCATGCCCGCCATCAGTACCAGCCAGCCGACGTGCGGACGCAGCGCACCGGTGGCGAACGGCCGGTTGCGCGTGCGTTTCATCCGCCGATCGAGGTCGGCCTCCCACCACTGGTTGAAGGCGCCGGCCGCCGCCGAGGCGACCAGCACGCAGACGAACAGCCACGTGATCGCCGCCCAGCCCGGCGCCCTGCCCGGTTGCACGGCGACGCCGCCGAGTGCGGTGACCGCGATCACCACGCCGATGCGCAGCTTGAACAGCGACAGCACGTCGCGGGCGCTGGCGCGGCAAGAGGCAGCCCGCCAGGCAACGGCACCACCCTCGGCGGCCGACGGACAGGTTGCACTCGTCGACTTCACGTCACGACCTCGTCAGCTCAGCCCCCACACCGTCGACAGGTACTTCCAGTTGACGAAGTAGTAGAGGACGAACGCCGCCAGGAACACCAGCGCGAACACGAACGTGCCCGGCGCCGCGAAGCCACCGCCGTGCCCGCCGTGACCCGCCAACGCCGCCCCGCTGGGCATCTTCAGCACGGTGCGCGTGGTCGAGTAGCTGCCTTGATCGAGCTTCTTGCCCCACAGCAGCGTGCCCACCGTGATCAGGATGTAGGCCGCGCCGCCGATGATCGCCACCACGCCGGAAACGCCGACGATCGCCAGCATCAGCCACGCCGAGCCCGGAAACTCGTACGGCAGCGCCGTCCCGGCGAAGGTGATGTCCCAGTGCCGCCGCGGCACGCCGAGCGTGCCGGCGCCCATCATCGCCAGGCAGAACACCGCCATGCCGAGG
This sequence comes from Burkholderiaceae bacterium, assembly GCA_035455385.1. Lineage (GTDB taxonomy): Bacteria > Pseudomonadota > Gammaproteobacteria > Burkholderiales > Burkholderiaceae_C > JAEUPI01. Next base: position 1,277 of record DATIFD010000321.1, on the reverse strand, counting down.
CCGAACAGGTACGGCTGCAACCTGGCCAGGCCCGGCAGGATGACCTCGCGGTTGAACAGCGTGGGCAGCAGGAAGTACGTCAACGCCATGAACGCCAGCGTGGTGCCGATCACCACCGTGGCATGGAAGTGCCCCGGCACGTAGACCGTGTTGTGGATCAGCATGTTGAGCTGCTCGGTGCCCATCATCACGCCCGAGATGCCGCCCAGGAAGCCGAAACCGAGCAGCGAGATGAACATGCCCGAGAACACCGGGTTGCCCCACGGCGCCTTGCGGATCCACTCGAACAGGCCCTTGGTGAACCCCTTGTCGCGCTGCGCCACCTCGATCGAACCGGGCACCGTGAGGCCGTGGATCATCGACGCCAGCACCGCCAGGTACATCGCGTAGCTGGTGTTGAACACCTTCCACTCGACCGACAGGCCGGGGTCGCTCAGCAGGTGGTGCGCGCTGGCCAGCTGCAGGAACAGGATGTACAGCACAAATGCAGAGCGCGACACCCGCTCGCTCATCGGCTTGGCGCCGAACACGATTGCGGCGATCGCGTACCACACCGCGACGTGCGCGCTGACGTTGATCTGCTGCGAGGAGTGGCCGAACGCCCACCAGATCGTGCGGTACATCAGCGGGTCGATGCTCTTGATGTAGCCGAGCGACCACAGGAAGGTCGGGATCAGGATGATCGCGCCCGAGGCGATCGTGAAGATGGCGATGATGCAGGCGGTCATCGCGCCGAAGGTGACCAGCGGGATCGAGCCTTCGTACGTCTTCTCGGCCTTGGCCACGACCAGCGTGCCGAGGAAGATGAAGCAGCCGATCAGCGCGCCCACCGCGAACAGGATCAGCCCCAGATAGAACGCGGGGTGGCCCGGCAGCGGCACGTACGACGTCATCATCACCGACGCATTGCCGGTGAAGATCGCGACATTGAAGGTGAGGGTGCCGATCACCATCAGCGCGAACGCGAGCCACGCCAGCCGCGGCGTGGCCAATCGGCAGCGCAGCAGCGTCGACGAGCAGAAGTACAGCACCGCGATCTCGAAGAAGATGATCCAGATCACCAGCATGTCCAGGCCATGCGCGGTGAGAATCAGGTAGAAGTTCTCGGCGCCCATCAGGTGCACCGCCTGCCACCGGGTCAGCGTGATCAGCAGCGCCAGTACGCCGCCCACCAGCAGCGCCACCACGGCGGCCACCGCATTGAGCTTGATCAGCGGCTCGGCCGACTTGTGGAACTGCAGCCCCGTGCGCGGGCAGACGCGGAACAGGTTCGTGTT
>DATIFD010000320.1:0-9715 GCA_035455385.1 Burkholderiaceae bacterium | reverse complement strand
GCTCATGTCGAACGCCCAGCTGGTGGGGTTGTTCATCACGTAGCGCATGAAGACCTCGTACGAGGTCCCCAGCGTCAGGATCAGGATGCACCACGCGAACGCGTGGCCGACGGCCATGCTGAAGCGGTCGATCGTCAGCAGCAGGTTCTGAAGCATGGCGGAGGTCCCTCCGGAGCGCAGGCTCTAGTAGGCCTGAAAAAAGGCGGCGCATCGCTGCGCCGCCTGCGGATCGGTCGCGCCACGACGGGCGACGCCCAAGTGTCAGAAACCGAGCTTGCCGTACAGATGCTCGTAGGCCTGTTGATAGTCGGCCTCGTTGAAGAAGTGGTAGTAGCCGACCCGCTGCGCCCAGGCCTTCTGCGACGCCCACACCTTGGCGAAGAAGGGGTCCTCATCGGACAGCTTCTTGACCAGCGTGTCCCACGACTTCAACTGCGCGGCGAAGATGTCCTTCGGTGTACGCAGCACGTTGACCTTGTCCTTGCTCTTCAACTCCTGCAGGTCGGTGGAGTACTGATCCATCGCCAGCGCGAAGTTGGCCGTCGACGCCGCCTCGGCGCCGTATTTCAGGATCGCCTGCAGATCCTTGGGCAGCGAGTCGTACTTCTTCTTGTTGAAGTCGATCTCGAAGAACTCCATCGCCTGGTGGTAGCTCCCCATGTAGTAGTACTTGGCCACGTCCTGCGCACCGAACCGGCGGTCCGACGTCGGGTTGTTGAACTCGAACGCGTCGATCACGCCGCGCTCCATCGCGGGCACGATCTCGCCGCCGGGCAATTGCGTGACCTTGCAGCCCAGGTCCTGCATCAGATCGGCGGCCAGGCCCACGGTGCGGTACTTGAAGCCCTTCAGGTCGGCCGCGCCCTTGATCGGCTTCTTGAACCAACCCAACGGCTGCGTGGGCATCGGCATCGCGAAGAACGCCACCACGTCCAGCCCGAGCTTCTTGACCAGCTCGTCGTAGAACGGGATCCCTTGCCGATGGATCCACGCGAGCATCTGGTTGGCATTGCAGCCGTTGATCGGGCCGGACCCGAACAGCGAAGCCACCTTGCTCTTGCCGTACCAGTACACCGCCACCGAGTGCGCCGCGTCGATCACACCCTTGGCGGTGGCGTCCATCACCTCGAATGGCTTGACCACCGAGCCCGCCACCAGAAAGTCGATGCGCAGGCGCCCGCCGGCCATCTCGTTGACCCGCTGCACGTACTGCTCGGCCATCTCGTTGAAGATGTCCTTGGCACCCCAGGCGCCCTGCATCTTCAACACCACCGGCGACTGCGCGACTGAAATCATCGGTGCGGTCAGCGCGGCCGCGCCGGCCACACCGGAGGCTGCCGCACCCAGGAACCTGCGGCGGGCCGGCTTGGATTGCGGCTGGTCAGAGGATTGCGAGGGCGTGGTGTCAGTCATGCTCTGTCTCCTGCAAGATGGAAAAAGCTGCTCAAGTCATCTCGACGCCACGCGGCCTTGCCGGCACTTGGCGGCTGCACGCACAGGTCAGCCTGGACTCGCACTGAGCGGGCCGGACGACCTTAGCAACCGCGCGGTCGATTGGCTTCTGGTGGTAACCCGCGGCGGCAACTTGGCCTCGCGAGACCCGCGAGCGGCCCGCCTGGCGCTCCCGTCGCTCTGCGCGGCCGGTGGGCGCGTCATTCGAACCGCCTTGTTGAAAAGCAGTTTGAACCACCGCGCAAAAGCGGGCGGGGTGCGAAGCGCTGCCGGCCATCCACTTTTGAACATCGACGATGTCGACTTGTGGCTTCGCAAAAGGGCAGCGCATTCGGTGCAATGGCGCATCAAGCCGCAAGCGTCGCGGCGGTCAAGGAAGCCCGACATGTTGCCCGAGCCGTTGTCCCCGATCGCCCGCGACTGCGAACTTCGCCCGGCCGGCTCGCGTCGACGCCGGCCGCCGGCACCGGGCGAACAGGCGCCACTGCCCCGGCTGCCGATGCCGCGCCGTGGCACCGTGCCGCCCGTCGCACCCAAGGCATCGGTGCGCACGCGCTGGCAACCGGGCTCGATGCCGGCGTTCCCGATCGAGCCGACCAACGACCCGCTTCAGCACCTGGCCGACGACGACAGCACGGCGATGACGTTGCTCGCACTGGTGCTGTGCGCCACGCTGACCTTGACGTTGCTCGGTTTCGGACTGCAGGTGTGGCAGTGAGCGCCCCCTCGCGCTGAGGTCACAGAGCGACAGCACACCGGCGCGGTCGAAGCCACGGGTCCGCCACCGCCCGTCGCGTCTGGCGGCATCTGGGCGTGCCGGCGCTGCATTGCGTCGAGTGGCCGTCGCGGGGCGCCGGTGGCTTTGCGTACAGTGCGCGCCACCGTCACCGACCGGATGCCACAGCCCATGTCCACCGAAGCCGCCGCCGCGAACGCCTCGCGCTGGCAACGGTTCGCCGCCGCCAGCGTACGCGCGTTCCACGCCTACGCAGGCTGGCTGGTCGGCATCAGCTGGTGGCGCTTCGCGCTGCTGTCGATCCTGCTGCTGATCGTGGCCGCGATCTTGCAGCACCTGCCGCCTTTCAGCTGGAAGACCACCGAAGTGCTGACGATCGGCGACGCCGGCGTACGGCCGGAACCGCCCAAGCCGCCGAGACTGCCGGCGCAGGGGCGAGACGAGCCGATCGTCAAGATCGAGAAGCACAAGACGGGCAAGCCGGGCGAGTACGGCTACGACATCAAGATCGACGAAACCGGCGTCCGCATCACGCCGAAGTCGCCGCCGGCCAGCGCGGCGTCGAGCGCCGGTGCGGCGAGCGGCGCAGCGTCCGCCGCGGCCGATGCGCCATCGGTGGAGATCCGTCTGCCGCCGGGCGCCACCAGCGAAACCGTGCGCGACGCGGTCGAGGAAGCCCGACGCTCGATCGCCGAAGCGATCGAGGACGCCAAGCAGGAGGCCGAGGCGGCACGCCAGGAGGCGGAGGTCGCGCGCCAGGAGGCCCGGTCGGAGGCCGCGGCCGCCGCCGGCCAGCGCGTCCGCGTGCGCACCACGCGCTTCGGCGACTTCCTGCCCGAACTCGCGTTCCTGTGGATCATCGCGTCGGCGGTGATCAAGATCACCTACAAGCGTCAGATCCAGGCCGAGGCGCAGGCGGCGCAGGCCACCGAAACGGCCGAGGCCGAGCAGCTGAAGCGCCAGGTGGTCGAGGCGCGCATGGCGGCGATGCAGGCGCAGGTCGAGCCGCACTTCCTGTTCAACACGCTGGCGTCGATCGATCACCTGATCGAGACCGACCCGGCGCGCGCCAGCACGATGCAGAAGAACCTGATCGCGCTGTTGCGCGCGTCGATGCCGACCCTGCGCGACGGCGACGGCGGGCCGCGCGACCTGAAGCGCGAGCTGGAAGTGATCCGACCCTACCTCGAGATCCTCAAGGTGCGCATGGAAGACCGGCTGCGCACCGAGATCGACGTGCCCGACGGGCTGCTGTCGGCCGAGTTCCCGGCGATGATGATCCAGACCTTGGTCGAGAACGCCATCAAACACGGCCTGGAGCCCAAGCCCGAGGGCGGCCTGCTCAGCGTGCGCGCCGAGGTGCAGCACGGCAAGCTCGCCGTCACGGTGGCCGACAGCGGCGTTGGCTTCGGCAAGGCAGCTACCGGCGGCACCGGGGTCGGCCTGGCCAACATCCGGGAGCGCCTGCGGCTGCTGTACGGCGACAAGGCCGCACTCAACGTGCGCGAGCACAACGGCGGCGGCACCGCGGTGACCGTGACGGTGCCGTACAAGAGCATCGAAGGACCCGCCGCATGAACGACGTCGCATTGCCGCGTGCGCGGACCCAGTCACCGTCACCTCGGCGCCGCGCACGATGGCTGCGCGTCGCGCTGGCTTTGCTTCTGGCGTTCCTGGTGGTGTGTCTTTCGATGTTGCTCGGCTGGCTCGGCGGCGCGCAAGGCGCGCCTCTGGAAATCACGGTCAATGGCACCCCGCTCATCAGCGGCGCCGATCTTGCGCGTTTGCCGGAAGGCTACAGGTTCGTGCTGGCGTTCGCGCTTGCCGTTGTCACGCTGTTTGCGCTGCTCGCGGCCGGCGCGACATTGATCGCCGCCGTGCTGCTGCTGGTGCCGGCGCTGCTGTTGACGGTGGCGCTGCCCGTGCTGCTGGGCACGCTGGCGGCGCTGGTCGTGTTGTCGCCGCTGCTGCTGCTCGGCTGGCTGCTGTGGCGCGCAGCGCGCCCGGGTTCGCCTAGGATGCAGGCACCATGAACGCACCCAGCGCGCCGCGCGCCGTGATCGCCGACGACGAACGCCTGATGCGCGAGCAGATGCGCGCGCGCCTGGCCGAGGTGTGGCCCGATCTGCAGGTGGTGGCCGAGGCCAAGAACGGCCTCGAGGCCGTGGACGCGGTGCGCGTGCACAAGCCCGACATCGTGTTCCTCGACATCCGCATGCCCGGGCTCACCGGGGTCGACGCGGCGCGGCAGATCGCGCAGCTGGAGTTCGACGACGACACGCTGCTGCCCGAGATCGTGTTCGTCACGGCGTACGACCAGTACGCGATCGAGGCCTTCGAGCAGGGCGTGGCCGACTACGTGCTCAAGCCGGCCGAACGCGAGCGCCTGGCGCTCACGGTCGAGCGGCTGAAGAAGCGGCTGGCCACGCGCGGCACCGCCGATGCGCCGGCCAGCGCACCGCTGCAGCAGCTGCTGCACCGGCTCACGGCGCAGCTCAACCCGGGTGCCGCCCCCGCCTACCTGCAGTGGATCCAGGCCAGCGTCGGCTCCGCGATCCAGATGATCCCGGTGAGCGACGTGCTGTTCTTCATCAGCGACGAGAAGTACACGCGCGTGCAGACCGCGCAGCTCGAGGCGCTGATCCGCAAGCCGATCAAGGAACTCGTCGACGAGCTCGACCCGAAGATGTTCTGGCAGATCCACCGCTCGACGCTGGTCAACATCCACGCGGTGGCCGGCGTCGCACGCGACTTCCGCGGCCGGCAGATCGTCAGCGTCAAGGGCCACCCCGAGAAGCTCGAGGTCAGCCGCAGCTACGCCGGGCTGTTCAAGGGCATGTAGCCGCGCAATCGGAGACGCCTATCCGGCCGACGCGGGCGCGGCGGGCGCCGTGCGCTCCGCGGCCGGCAGCCACGACGCGATGCACCACTGTGCGGCCCAGTAGGTGGCCAGGATCCACAGGTTCGCCGCCGGCAGCGGCAATGCGAAGCGGTTGGTGGCCAGCAGCGCGTCGGAGATCATGAACAGCGCGCCGCCCAGCATCAGCGTCCGCCCGCGCGCGCGATCGGCGCCGCTCGAGGTCAGGCCGATCGCGGCCGTCTGCGCCGACATCGCGGTCAACGCCAGCACGTAGCACGCCACCGGCACGCGCAGGCCGGCGGGAATCGTCGGCCACAGCAGCGCCAGCACGGTGCTCGCCACCAGCGCGTACGCCGTCAGCGCGGCGGGTTGCGCCAGGAACCGGTGCTCGCGCGTGAACGCCACGAGGTACGCCACGTGCGCCAGCAGGAACGCGACGAGCCCGGGGAGAAAGCCGCGCTGCGGCCACAGCAGCGCGACGTCACCGACCAGCGACAGCACCAGGCCGCCGAGGACCCAGCGGCGGACCAGTGGCTGCGATCGGCCGCGCGACCGGGCGCGCTCGACGATCAACGCTGTCGTGAGCGGCTTGAAGACCATGTGCAGCCACGCGACGTCGAGCGCCCACGACGTGCCGGCAATGGCCAGCACCGCACTGACCAGTGCGAGGACGGCAACGGGATTGAGCGACATCGGCGGCGCGTTGATCGGCGGCGGCACGGGCCGCCGGGCGCCTCAATTGTGGCGGCACCCCCGCAGCCGATAATTGGGGCGTTCACCCGGCGACGCTGCCGGCTGTTGCAGTACCTGGCTGCCATGCGACTCGCCCTGTTCGATCTCGATCACACGCTGCTCAGCGGCGACAGCGACGTGCTGTGGTGTTCGTTCCTGATCCGCCACGGCCTGCTCGACCCGAGCTGGCGCGAGCGTTGCGACCGCGTGGCCGAGCGCTACGTCGCCGGCACCACCGCACCGCAGGAGTACTGCGACTTCCACGCCTCGCTGCTGGCGGGGCGCGGCGTCGACGAGATGCTGCCGCTGAGGCGCAGCTTTCTCGAGCGCGAGATCCTGCCGCGCATCCCCGAGGATGCCCGCGCGCTGCTGAAGAAGCACCGCGACGCGGGCGACCGGCTGGTCCTGACCACGGCGACCAACCGCGTGGTCAGCGAGTTCACCGCGCAGGCGCTCGCCGTCGACGACTACGTGCCCACCGAGCTCGAGGTAGTCGACGCTCGCTACACCGGCCGCACGCTGGGCATCCCGAACCTGCGCGTCGGCAAGGTCGAGCGCCTGCGCGCCTGGCTGGCGGAGCAGGGATTGCCGGGCGACCTGCTGCGTCAGGCCACGTTCTACAGCGACTCGATCAACGACCTGCCGCTGTTCAGCGTGGTGCGCCACCCGATCGTGGTCGACCCCGACCTGCGGCTGGCGTCGACCGCGGCGCGCAAGGGCTGGACCGTGCTGAAGCTGCGCCGCTGAGCGGTGGTTGCCGGCTCAGGCCGGCGCGGCCGGCGCCGCGGCCGCGCGCGCCGCGATCTCGGCGCGCAAGCGCTGCAGGCGCGCGCGCGGGTCTTCGCGCACGCCCGTTTCGCCAAGCTTCATCTCGTCGATGAAGCGACTGGGCTGCGCGGGCACGATATGGCGGCCGCGCTTGCGGCGCTTCAGCGCGCTGACCATCAGCGTGTGCCGTGCCCGCGTGACGCCGACGTACATCAGCCGCCGCTCCTCCTCGACGCGCTGCGGCGCGACCGGTTCGCCGTCGCCGGCCTCGTCGCCGGCGCGAAACGGCAGCAGGCCTTCGTTGACGCCGGCCAGCATCACGTGCGGCCACTCCAACCCCTTGGCAGCGTGCAGGGTCGACAGCGTCACCACGTCGGCGTCGTCGCCGCGCTCGGCGATGCTGTGCAGGATGCTGATCGTCTGTGCCACCTGCAGCACGGTGGCGGCCTCGCCCACCGCGCCGGAGCCGTCGCCGGCCACGGCACCGCCGCAGCGCCGCGCGATCCAGTCGGCGAACTCGAGCACGTTGGCCCAGCGCGCTTCGGCAAGCTTGGCCTGCTCCTCGCCGTCGAACAGGTGCTGCTCATAGCCGATGCCGCGCAACCAGTCGGCCAGCAGCGCGCGCGCCGCCTCGGCACCCTGCGCATGGCGCGCGCGGTACTCGAGGTCGTTGACGACGCGGCCGAACTCGTGCAGCGACTGCACCGCCTTGCGCGGCAGCGCGGTGTGCAAGCTGTCGGCATGCAGCGCCTCGAACAGCGACAGCTTCCAGCGCGCCGCGAACTCGGCCAGCGCCGTGAGCGTCTGGTGGCCGATGCCGCGTTTGGGCGCCGCCACCGCGCGCAGGAGCGCCGGGTCGTCGTCGTTGTTGACGATCAGGCGCAGCCAGGCGCAGAGGTCCTTGATCTCCGCGCGGTCGAAGAAGCTCTGTCCACCGGATACCTGGTACGGCATCTGCGCGCGGCGCAGCGCCTGCTCGAACACCTTGGCCTGGTGGTTCGCCCGATACAGCACCGCGAAGTCGCGCCAGCGCGCGCCGGCGGCGCGGCGCGCCTGGATCCAAGTCACCGCGCGCTCGGCCTCGTGCTCCTCGTTGTCGCAGTCGATCCGCTTGACCGGCTCGCCGTCGCCGAGCTCGCTCCACAGCGTCTTGCTGAACAGCTTGGGATTGGCCGCGATCACGTGGTTGGCCGCGCGCAGGATGGCGCCGGTGGAACGGTAGTTCTGCTCCAGCGGGATCACCTTCAGCGACGGGAAATCGCGCGGCAGCTGCTTCAGGTTCTCGATCGTCGCGCCGCGCCAGCCGTAGATGCTCTGGTCGTCGTCGCCGACCGCGGTGAACCGTGCGGCGTCGCCGACCAGCGCCTTCAGCAGCTCGTACTGCACCGCGTTGGTGTCCTGCACCTCGTCGACCAGCACGTGCGCGAAGCGCTGCTGCCACTGCGTGCGCAGGTCGGCGTGCACGCGCAGCAGCTTGAGGGGCAGTCCGATCAGGTCGTCAAAGTCGACCGCCTGGTACGCCGCCAGGCGTTCGTGGTAGCGCTGCATCACGCGCGCGGCGACCCGCTCGTCGTCGCTGCCGGCGGCGCGAGCAGCCGCGTCGGCATCGAGCCCCGCGTTCTTCCAGCCGCTGATGGCCCACTGCCAGCGCCGTGCGAGCCCGGCGTCGGTGGTGCCGCCGGCATCGCGCAACAGCGCCAGCACGTCGTCGGCATCGAGGATCGAGAAGCGCGGCTTCAGGCCGAGCGCGTGCCCGTGCTCGCGCAGCATGCGCACGCCCAGCGCGTGGAAAGTGCAGACGAGAGCCTTGGCCGCGCGCGCCCCGGCGATCTCGCGCGCGCGCTCGCGCATCTCGGCAGCGGCCTTGTTGGTGAACGTGATCGCGGCGATGCGCTCGGGCGCGGCCCCGGTGCGCAGCAGGTGCGCGATCTTGTGCACGATGACGCGGGTCTTGCCCGACCCCGCGCCGGCGAGCACCAGGCAGGGCCCGTCGGTGTGCCGCACGGCCTGCCACTGCGCCGGATTGAGGGTGTTGGTGGCGGGCGGGTTCATCGGCGGCGCGCGATGATAGCCAAGGCTCGCGCGACGGATGCGTCGGTGCCGTGTGGTATGAAGCGCAGGCTCGAATCCCGCGCGCCCACCCGATGCACCACGATTTGCCGTCGCTGTCGCGCCGCTGCTGGCTGGCGCACGCGGGTGCCGCCGCGTTGGCGCCGGCGTTCGTGCGCCACGCGCGTGCGGCCGACGTGCCGCGCTTCGCGCTCGGCGTCGCATCGGGCCAGCCGCGCGAACGCAGCATCGTGCTGTGGACCCGGCTCACGGGGAACGACCTGCCGGCGCGCGCGACGGTGCGGTGGACGCTGGCGCGCGACGAGCGCTTCGCCGACATCGCCGCCCGCGGCAGCGAGGACACCGGCGCCGACGACGCGCACAGCGTGCACGCCGAAGTGACGGGGCTGGAGCCCGGCCGCCACTACTGGTACCGCTTCGAGGCGCTGGGGCAGCGCAGCGCGACCGGCCGCACGCGCACCGCGCCGGCGCCCGATGCCGCCGCCGGCCTGCGCTTCGCGCTGGCGAGCTGCCAGCGCTTCGACCACGGCCACTACGCGGCGTGGCGACACGTCGCCGCGTCGGAACTCGACCTGGTGGTCTTCGTCGGCGACTACATCTACGAATACCCGTCGCCGCCGGTCGCGGTGCGCTACCACGAGGGCCCGCTGGTGCGCACGCTCGAGCAGTACCGCGCGCGCTACGCGCAGTACAAGAGCGATCCGTCGCTGCAGGCCGCGCACGCGGCGATGCCGTGGCTGCTGGTGTGGGACGACCACGAGGTCGACAACGACTACGCGGACGACCACAGCGAGGACCCGGCGGTGACGCCCGAGTCCTTCCTGGCGCGCCGCGCAGCCGCGTACCAGGCCTGGTGGGAGCACATGCCCGTGCGCCTGCCTCCGCCAGACGGGACGAAGGACTACGTCACCTATCGCCAGCTCTCGATCGGCGGCCTGGCCGAGATGACGCTGATCGACACCCGCCAGTACCGCTCGGACCAGACGTGCGGCGACGTGTCGCTCAGCTTGGACCCCGCGTGCCCCGAGACGTTCGACGACTCCCGCACGATGCTCGGCGCCACCCAGGAGCAGTGGGTGGCCAAGGCGCTGGGATCC
>DATIFD010000319.1:0-5018 GCA_035455385.1 Burkholderiaceae bacterium | reverse complement strand
CTGCGGCTGCTGTGCGTGCACGATGGCATCGCGACCCATCTGATCGAGATGCTGGCCGGCGCGATGGCCGAGTTGCGTGTCGGTGCGCCCGAGGACTTGGCCACCGACGTCGGCCCGGTGATCGATGCCGACGCGCATGCCAACCTGATGCGCCACGTGCGGCGGCTCGAGCGCGACGCCCGGTCGCTGGCGCGCACGCCGATCGAAGACCGCTTCGCGCAGACGCACATCGCGCCGGTGGCCTTCGAGATCGATGCGGTCGAGGCGCTGCGCGAAGAGGTGTTCGGCCCGGTGCTGCACGTGGTGCGCTGGAGCGGCGACGTCGACGCGCTGGTGGCGCGCATCAATGCGCTCGGCTATGGGCTGACACTGGGCATCCAGACCCGCATCGACAGCCGCGCGCTGCACATCGCCGCAGCAGCGGCGGTCGGCAACGTCTACGTCAACCGCAACATGATCGGCGCGGTGGTCGGCGTGCAGCCGTTCGGCGGAGAAGGTCGGTCGGGCACCGGACCGAAGGCCGGCGGCCCGCACTATCTGTACCGCTTCTGCAGCGAACAGACGCTGACCGTCAACACCGCCGCGGCCGGCGGCAACGCATCGCTGCTGGCTGGAACGGACTGATCGGGGTTGGCGGCCACTGTGGGACAGCTCGCCGAAGGCGACCGGGGGCGGTGATGTCGGCGAGCCCCGGGGGCGGCAGCTAGGCTGCCGGGGGTGGCAACCGCTGCTCGCGCCACAGCGCGGTGGCGGCCTGCACCGGCCGGTCGGAGAAGCTGAACAGCACGCACTCGTCGCTGGCGTTCAGCCGCAGCGTCTGCCATGACGGCACGACGAAGTGATCGCGCGGCGCGAACTCGAAGCGCTGCGCCTGGGGGCCCTCGCCGACCAGTGCGACGCCGCGCCCTTCGACCACGCTGAACACGGTGCCGTCGGTCTGGCGATACGGTCGTCCTTCGAAGCCGGCGGGCAGCAGCTGCAGGAACGCCGCCATCGTCGGCGTCACCGCGCCCCCGGTGGCTGGGTTGATGTACTGCAGCTTGACGCCGTCCCAGGGATCGATGGCCCCGTCGCGCCCGAGCCGCGCCAGCGCATCGCGCGAGCGCGCGTAGGGGTAGCTGAAGACCGGCGAGGTCGCGCCATGGGGCGATGGCTCGCGCAGCGGTGCCATGTTGGCGCCGTAGCGCGCCAGGTTGTGGCCCTCGGGGCGCGTCACCGGTTGCTGGTCGTCGCCCAGGTTCTCGGCGAAGCCGGCATCGAGAAAACGCACCAGCGGAATGTCGAGACAGTCGAGCCACACCACCGGGCCGGCGGCGTCACTGCCGTGGTCGTGCCAGGTCCAGCTCGGCGTGATGATGAAGTCCCCCGGCGCCATCGTCGTGCGCTCGCCGTCGACCGCGGTGTAGGCGCCGCGGCCCTCGACGATGAAGCGCAGCGCCGATTGGGTGTGCCGATGCGCCGGTGCCACCTCGCCGGGCAGGATCAGCTGCAACCCCGCATACAGCGGCTGCGTCACGCTGGCCAGCCCGGGCAGCGCGGGGTTCTCGAGCACCAGAACGCGACGCACCGCTTCGGCCGCGCTGATGATCGTGCCCGAGCGCATCAGGTGCGGCCGCAGCGCGTCGTAGCGCCAGTGTGCGGCCGCGCACGGCGTCGCCGGCTGCGGCGGCACCAGCGCGTGCAACTGCTCCCACAACGGGCTCAGGTGCAGCGGCCGGATGGCCGCGTAGTAGGCCTGGCGCTCGGCGACGACGCTCGACCGTGCATCGGGTTGGGCGGACATTCGGGTCTCCTGCCGGTAGCCGGGCTCAAGTATTCGGGTTGATCGAACCTAGCCGCACGGCGACCACTGGCCGCCGGCCTCGTCGGCCTGCCCGTCGGCGTGCAGCTTGAGCAGGTGCGCACGCAGCGATCGCGCCGCCACCGCGTGCATGCGCGGCGGCACGTCGGCGTAGACGATCGGCAGCAGCGCATCGACGTCGCCACGGCCCAGCTGGCGCAGTGCGGCCAGCACCTTGGCTTCACGCTGCAGCCGGTGCGCGACGGTGCGCCGCACCACGTCGTGCGGGCGATCGATCAGGAAGCCGTGGCCGGGTGCCAGCCATTCGAGCTCTTCTTCGAGCAGCAGGCGCAGCGCCTGCAGGTAGGCCTGCATGTCGCCGTCGGGCGGGTTGATGACCACCGTCGAGCCCTGCATCAGGTGATCGCCGGTGAACAGCAGCCGCTCCTGCTCGAGCAGGTAGCACAAGTGGTTCGACGCATGCCCCGGCGTGTGGATCACGCGCAGCGTGCAGCCCGCGCCGAGCACGAGGCGATCGCCGTGCGTCAGCGTCGTGTCGGGCTTGAAGCTGCCGTCCTGCCACTCGGGGTGCTCGGCGACGCGGCCGAACAGCGGCGCCCCGGTGGCCGCGCGCAGCGCCTGCGCGGCAGGCGAGTGATCCTTGTGCGTGTGCGTGACCAGGATGCGCTCGATCGGGCCCGGTGCCGCGGCCAGCAGCGCCTGCACGTGCGCCGGATCGTCCGGCCCCGGATCGATCAGCGTGCACGGGCCGCCGGGGTCACCGACGAAGTAGCTGTTGGTGCCCGGCCCGGTCATCACGCTGCCGTTGTCGGCGGTGACGCGCACGATGCGCGGCGACAGCCGCACGGCACGCCCGGGGACCAGCTCGATGCCGACGTCGCCGCGGCCATCCGGGTCGAGGCGGCCGATCTCGGCATACGCCCAGTGCGTCGGCAGCACCGGCCGCATGCCTTTGGCGCTCGATCCGATGCGCGGCATCGTCAGCGGCACCTCTCGCGGCCGGGCGGCGAAGGCGATGACATCGTCGCCGCGCTGGAACGTCGCCAGCGCGCGCAGCGTCTCCTCGGTCACCAGCATCAGCTTGAGCCCGCGCTCGGCCGCTAGCGCATCGGCTGGCCGCAGCCACATCAGCTCGGCCGATTCGGTCTCGTCGGCGCTCGCGGTCTGCTCTGGCGGCGCGATGGTGACGAGGAAGCGCGTATCGAATCGCTTGGGCCGGCCGGGTGGCGTGAGCCAGTGGCTGAAGTAGTGCAGGCGGTCGGTGGCCAGCCGCCAGCCGTGACGCTCGCACAGCGCGACGAGATCGATGCGCCCGGCATGCAGGTCGTGGCGCATCGCGCGCACCGGCTCGTCGCCGAGCGGGCCGAGATCCACCCATCGGCCGGTGGCATCGACGGCCAGCAGCAGGCCGGCCTCCTCGAAGCACTCGCGGATCGCAGCGACCCAGTAGTCGAGGCCGCCGGCGTCGACGCGCAGCAATGCGCTCGCGCGCGCGTCGTCCAGTCGGTTGCACAGCGGATGCGCGCGCCGGTCCTCGGCGTCGAGATGGCCGCCGGGGAACACCGCGGCGCCGCTGTTCTGGTCGCCTTCGCGTTCGGCGCGACGCAGCATCAGCACCTCGAGGCCCTCGCGGCCGTCGCGCACGACGATCAGCGACGCGGAGTGCCGTGGCTTGGGTGCAGCCTTGCGCTCGTGGCCTGTGGCCGCGTGGGCGTCGCGTGCCATCACCGAGACCCCGGAATCCGCAGCACCCCGGCCGCGCGCAGGGCCCGCACCTCGTCGGCCGAAAAGCCGGCATCGATCAACACGGCCTCGCCGTCGGCGCCCGCCGCCCCGGTGGGACGCGGCACGCCGGGCGCGCTGCGCGAGAAGCGCGGCGCCGGGGCGGCCTGCGTCACACCGGCGACGTCGACGAACGCCCGGCGCGCTTGCGCGTGCGCATGCGATGGTGCCTCGCGCAGCGACAGCACAGGCGCCACGCAGGCATCGCCGTGCTCGAACTCGCGCGCCCACTCGTCGCGCGTGCGGCTGGCGAACCGGGCCTCGATCGCCTCGCGCATCTCGGGCCAAAGGCGCGTGTCGTACTGGCCCTTCACGAACCGCTCCGGCAGCCCGATGCGCTGGGCGAACTCGGCAAAGAACTTGGGCTCCAGCGCGCCCAGCGCGACATGGCGGCCGTCGGACGTGGCGTACGTGCCGTAGAAGGGGGCGCCACCATCGAGCAGATTGGCCCCGCGCCGGCTGTCGTCCCAGCGCCGAGCGGCCAGCATGCCGTGGAAGATCGACAGCAGCGACGACGCGCCGTCGACCATGGCGGCATCGACCACCTGTCCGCGGCCCGAGCGCTCGCGTTCGTAGAGCGCCGCCATCAGGCCGAACGCGAGGTACAGCGCACCGCCGCCGTAGTCGCCGATCAGGTTCAGCGGCGGCACCGGGGCGCCGCCGGCCGGGCCGATCGCGTGCAGCGCACCGGTCAGCGCGATGTAGTTGATGTCGTGGCCCGCCGCCTGCGCCAACGGCCCGCTCTGGCCGTAGCCGGTCATGCGGCCGTAGACCAATCGGGGGTTTCGCGCCGCGCAGTCGTCGGGGCCGAGACCGAGCCGCTCGGCGACACCCGGCCGCCAGCCTTCGATCAGCACGTCGGTGCGATCGATCAGGCGCAGCACCGCATCGCGGCCAACCGGATGCTTGAGGTCGAGCGCGATCGAGCGTCGGCCACGTCCCGTGACGTCGTGGCGCGGATCCAGCGGCACGCCGAGACCGCTGGGCTCGACGCGGTCGACGCGCGTCACGTCGGCGCCCTGGTCGGCCAGCAGCATCGCGCACATCGGCCCGGGGCCGATGCTGGCCAGTTCGATCACACGCAATCCGGTCAGGGGTCCGCTCATGCCGGCAGTGTGCCCCACTCGGGCGACGCGGGCCGCGCGCAGGGGCTCAGGCCGCGGCCTCCAGCAGCAGGCGCGCCAGCGGGACCGGTGCGCTCACCATCGCGTCGTGGCCGGTGGCCAGCTCGCGCACGCGCCAGCCCGGCTCGCTGCGGACGCGCGACCGCATCGGTGCGATGCTCGGCCAAGCCGGGTCGGTGCAATCGATGAACGTTCGCGGCACGCGCGCCAGCCGGGCCACGTCGAACGCCAGCGGCTCGCGGTAGGGGCCGAACGGGTGCGGCGTCTGCCGGCGGTTGACCCAGTCGCGGTCGGCGCCGGCCAGCCCGTAG
>DATIFD010000318.1:0-2735 GCA_035455385.1 Burkholderiaceae bacterium | reverse complement strand
GGGCACCGACCCCGGCCGCTACGCGCTCGGCGCACTGCTCGCGCTCGGCGCGGTGGCGTGCTGGACCTGGTATCCGATCCGCAACGCCGACTGGCTGCGCGCCCACGGCGAACGCAACCCGCGCACCTGGGCCACCGCGCAGGGCGTGGCCACACTGCCACTGGCGCTCGTCGGCTACGCCGCATGGTGGGCGTTCACTGCGTGGCGCGGCGACGCGTTCCCGATGCCGTTCGGCCCGCGGCCGTGGTTCTTCGTCGGCCTCATGCTGGCGATCGGCCTATTCGCATCGTGGCTCGGCACGCTGTGCTGGAACGAGGCCAGCCAGCGCCTGCCGACGACGCTGGCCGGTCAGCTGATCGTGTTCGAGACGCTGTCGGCGTTGGCGTACGCGTTCGCGCTGCGCGGCCGCTGGCCCGAGGCGGTGAGCGCGTTGGGCATCGCGCTGCTGATCGCCGGCGTCGCGTGGGCGCTGCGCACGCGGCCGCAGCCGCTGGCCGCCGAGGGGCACGCCACCTGAGGCCGCGATCGCGCCTCGGCAGCGCGGTGCACACGGGCGCCATTCCTGCAAGCATGCAAGAGGGCTTGCGCGATGCACGACTAGGGGGATCGCGGGCCCACCTCCACCGATAGAATCCGACCCTTTCGCAACCCTGACGCATGACCGTTGCTGCTGCCGCGAAGCCGAGTTCCCTCCTCGAGTTGAGGAGCGCTGCGCTGACGCTGGTGGCGGTGGTGCTGAAGACCACCGATCTGTCGGTGCTGGCACAGGATCTCGCCGACCGCGTCGCCGCGACGCCGGGCTTGTTCGACAAGGATCCGGTGGCCATCGACCTGTCGCGCGTGCGCGATGCGAGCGAGCCGATCGACTTCTGCGCGTTGATCGCGCTGCTGCGCAGCCATCACCTGGTGCCAGTGGCCGCGCGCGGCGGCAGCCCCGAGCAGATGGCCGCGGCGAGCGCCGCTGGCCTGGCCGAGGCGCCCGACACGCCGCGTGCAGCGGCCACGCCGCGCGAGCCGCTGCTGCTCACCGAAGCGGTCCGCGAGGTGCAACTGCCCCCGCCGCCGCCGTTGGTGATCGATCGTCCGCTGCGCTCGGGCCAGCAGGTCTACGCGCGCGGTGGCGACCTGATCGTGCTGGCGCTGGTGAGCTACGGCGCCGAGGTGATCGCCGACGGCAGCATCCATGTGTACGCGCCGCTGCGCGGCCGCGCCTTGGCCGGTGCCAAGGGCGACACCGGCGCGCGCATCTACACCACCTGCATGCAGGCGCAGCTGCTGTCGATCGCCGGCGTCTACCGCACGGGCGAGGCCGCCGTGCCGGCGCAGCTCGACGCACGCGCCGCGATGGCGCGGCTGGACGGCGACACCTTGCTGGTCGAGGCCCTGTCCGGCTGAGGTCGCGCCGCGGCACCGTCACCCATCCACTGAAAGGACCCTTTCGCGATGGCGAGAATCATCGTTGTGACCTCGGGCAAAGGCGGCGTCGGCAAGACCACCACCAGCGCCAGCTTCGCCTCTGGGCTCGCGATGCGGGGTCACAAGACCGCGGTGATCGATTTCGACGTCGGGCTGCGCAACCTCGATCTGATCATGGGCTGCGAGCGCCGCGTGGTGTACGACCTGATCAACGTCATCCACGACGAGGCCAAGCTCAACCAGGCGCTGATCAAGGACAAGCACTGCGACAGCCTGTCGATCCTCGCCGCCTCGCAGACCCGCGACAAGGAGGCGCTGACGCAGGAGGGCGTCAAGCGCGTGCTTGACGAGCTCGCCGAGGCGGGCTTCGAGTACATCGTGTGCGACTCGCCCGCGGGCATCGAGACCGGCGCGCTGCTGGCGATGCGCTACGCCGACGATGCGCTGGTCGTCACCAATCCCGAGGTGTCGTCGGTGCGCGATTCCGATCGCATCCTCGGCATGCTGGCGGCCAAGACGCAGCGGGCGATCGACGGCGCCGAGCCGGTGAAAGAGCACCTGCTGATCACGCGCTACGACCCGGCGCGCGTGGCCGGCGGCGCGATGCTGTCGGTGCAGGACATCGAGGACATCCTGCGCATCCCGCTGATCGGCGTGGTGCCGGAGTCGCAGACGGTGCTCAACGCGTCGAACCAGGGCGTGCCGGCCATCCACATGAAGGCCAGCGCCGTGTCCGAGGCCTACAAGGACGTCGTGCGTCGCTTCCTCGGCGAGAGCCGCGAGATGCGCTTCACGGAAGCCGTGCGTCCGACGCTGTTCCAGCGGTTGTTCGCGCGCGCGGGGGCGTGATGAGCTGGCTGTCATTGCTGTTCGGCCGCAACAAGAAGTCGGCGCAGCTGGCCAAGCAGCGCCTGCTCGCCGTGATCGAGCAGGAGCGCGCGGCACGCGGGCAGAAGCGGCCGGACTACCTGCCGGCGCTGCAGCGCGAACTCGCCAAGGTGGTGTCGAAGTACGTGAAGGTGCCCTCGGGCGACATCCAGGTGCAGCTGCAGCGCCGCCACGACAACAAGCAGGTGCTCGAGGTCAAGGTGCGGTTGCCCCAGGCGGCACGTTGACGCGCCGCCTGCGAACTCTGCTGCGACACGTTGACGCGCCGCCTGCACCTCTGCTGCGACGGGTTTGACGCGCGACCCTAACGCGACAGCGCCTGGTCCACCACTTCGATCCAGTGGCGCACCGGCGTCGTGGTGCCGGCCTGCAGGTGCTGAATGCAGCCGATGTTGGCCGAAACGATCGTCTGCGCCCTCAGAGCGCCGAGG
>DATIFD010000317.1:0-3805 GCA_035455385.1 Burkholderiaceae bacterium | reverse complement strand
CGTGCGCTGCTGCTGTTCGATGATCGCCTTGTCCTCGTGGAAGCCCTCGACCATCGAGTCGTGCAGCGACAGCGCGATCGTCGGGTCGTCGACGTTCCAGTTGTGCAGGTAGTTCCAGAAGAAGTGCGTGCTCTTCGCGGTCTCCGGGGTGAAGAACTGGCAGTTGCGGTACTGCAACGCCTGCGACGTATCGCCGCGCTCGATGCCCGAGCCGGCTGGCGCGAAACCCGACTCGAGAAAGAAGACGCCAGGTATGTGCATCGTGCCGACGTTCCAGCGGTCGATGCGCGCATCGCTGCGCGTAACCCTGCGATGGAACGGCGGCACCTCGGCGTTCATGTGCATGCGCTTGACACGAAAGCCGCGCGGCTGGCGCTCCACCTCGACCGGCTTGGTCTTGAACGCGTACTCCTCCGAGCCGCCGAGGGTGTGCCTGTGCACGAACGCCAAGTGGGCGAAATCCGCCAGGTTGTCGACGATCAGCAGGTAGTTGGCGTCGTAGTGCAGGTAGTCCGGCACGCCGCGCCAGCCGGGCTCGCGCAGGTACGGAAAGTCGACGATCAGCGCCGGGTCGGCCAAGGCGCCCTCACCCATCCAGATCCACACCAGCGAATCGCGCTCGAGCACGGGGTAGCTGCGCACGCCCATGCCCTTGGGGACCACGTCCTGGCCGGGGATCTGCACGCAGGCACCCGTGCCGTCGAACTTCAGCCCGTGGTACATGCAGCGCACGCAGTCACCCTCGAGGCGTCCTTGCGACAGGCGAGCGCCGCGGTGGCAGCAACGGTCGTCGAGCGCGACCACTCGCCCCGAATCGCCCTTGTAGAGCAGCAGCGGCTGCTCGAGGATCGTGCGGGCCAGCAACCTGCCGTCGATCAGCTCGTGGGCCCAGGCGGCCACGTACCAGCAGTTGCGCAGGAACTCGCCTTGCAGGTGGAGGTCTTCGCCAGGCATGCGCATGGGGGTCTCCTTGATCGCCGACGTCAGCCGCGGGTGGCGGCGACGTGCATCGTAGCCCGATGCTACTTCGACGTCTCGCGGTGCGCCTCGCCGCTGCGGCGCGGGCGGATCGGCGCCGCGCGCACGCAGTTGCGGCCGGCCTTCTTGGCAGCGTAGAGCGCCAGGTCGGCGTCGTGCACCAGCGCGTCGAGCGTGCGGTCGTCGCCGCCGTACGAGGCGACACCCACGCTGACCGTGATGCCCACCTTTTCGCCGTGCCAATCGAGGCGCCCGCCGGCCACGCGCTCGCGGATGCGCTCGGCCACATCGAGCGCGCCCAGCGGGTCGGTGTGCGGCAGCAGGATCACCAACTCCTCGCCGCCGAAGCGCGCCATCAGGTCGGTGGTGCGCAGCGTCGCGCGCACCGCGCGCGCCACCGCCACCAGCAACTTGTCGCCGCACAGATGGCCGTGCAGGTCGTTGATCGCCTTGAAGTTGTCGGCGTCGATCAGCAGCAGCGCGGTTTCCTCGCCGTAGCGCTTGCAGCGCTGCCACTCGCGCTCGGCGACCTCGAAGAAATAGCGCCGGTTGTGCACGCCGGTGAGCGCGTCCTGTGTTGCCAGGACGGCCAATCGCGCGCGCGCGCGTTCGAGTTGGAACAGCAAGCGCAGCACGAACGCCCCGATGCACGGCACCAGGATCAGCGCCGACAGCGCGCCCACCTGCGCGGCCACCGAGGGCGAGCCCTTGCCCAATGCCATCACCAGCAGTGGCGCCAGCATCGCGAAGACGGGCACCAGCACCACCGTGACCAGGACCAGCGACGGTATGAAGCCGAGCTGCACCAATGTGCGGCTGGCACGGGTGATCCAGTCGGACTGTGACGGCAGTTCGTGCGACACGGTGCAACCATTATCACTTTCCGCCACGAACGTGCCATCGCACCGAATACCACGTTCGCAGTGCGAAACACCGCCCGGCCGATTCCACCCCCTCATTCGAATGCCCCGGAAGTTCCCCATCCCGGTGCCGATCACGCAGCGGCGCCGCCAAAGCGGCCATCGGACCCCTCGCGCAGGCCATGCCCCTGGCACCGGTCGACCACCGCGCGGGCGCGGCGCGACGCACCCTTAGACTGACGCGATGTCAGCCACTCCGACTTCCGCCTGGCGTGGGCCAGGAACCGCGCGCGCGCCTATGCAGAAGGGTTCGCCGCGTTCGCTGTCGGGGCTGCTGCCGTTTCTGCGCCCATACCGCAAGCGCATCGTCCTGGCGCTGGTGTTCCTGGTCGGCGCCGCGGCCAGCACGCTGGTGCTGCCGATCGCGTTGCGATCGCTCATCGACCAGGGGTTGATCGCCGCCGACCCCGGGCAACGCGTGATGGCGCTGCGCGAGCACTTCATCGCGCTGTTCTTCGTCGGCGCCGCGCTCGGGATGTTCTCGGCGGCGCGTTTCTACATGGTCACCTGGATCGGTGAACGCGTGACCGCCGACCTGCGCAGCGCGGTCTACGCGCACGTGCTGAGACAGAGCCCGGAGTTCTTCGAAACCACGCAGACCGGCGAGGTGTTGTCGCGGCTGACGACCGACACCACGCTGGTGCAGACCGTCGTCGGATCGAGCCTGAGCATGGGCTTGCGCAATTCCGTGATGGGCCTGGGCGCGCTGGCCATGCTGGTGATCACCAATCCGTACGTGATGACCCAGGTGCTCGGGATCCTGGTGCTGGTGGTGCTGCCGTCTCTGCTGTTCGGCCGCCGCGTGCGGCGCCTGAGTCGCGCCAGCCAGGATCGCGTCGCCGATTCCAGCGCCATTGCGGCCGAGGTGCTGAACGCGATTCCGGTGGTGCAAGGCTTCGTGCAGGAGCCCCACGAGACGTCGCGCTTCCAGCGATCGACCGAAGAGGCGTTCGACACCGCGCGCCGGCGCACGCGCGTGCGCGCGGCGCTGGTGGCCTTCATCATCAGCGCCACGTTCGGTGCGCTGCTGTGGGGCCTGTACCAAGGTACGCAGGCGGTGCTGGGCGGCAAGATCACCGCCGGCCACCTCGGTCAGACGGTGCTCTACGTGATCATCCTGGTCAGCAGCGTCGCGGTGCTGTCCGAGGTGTACGGCGACCTGCTACGGGCCGCCGGCGCCACCGAGCGGCTGATGGAATTGCTGGCCGCGCGCTCGCCGGTGGTCGACCCGGCCATGCCGCGGACGCTGCCGGCCGTGAGCGGCGGCTCGTCGCTGGCGTTCGAGCAGGTCAGCTTCAGCTATCCGTCTCGGCCACTGCACGCCGCGCTGCGCGACGTGACGCTGCAGGTGCAGGCGGGCGAGACGGTGGCCGTGGTCGGCCCCAGCGGCGCCGGCAAGAGCACCCTCTTCCACCTGCTGCTGCGCTTCTACGATGCCGGCAGCGGCACCGTGCGGCTCGACGGCGTGCCGGTGCGCGAGCTCAAGCTGGCCGACCTGCGCGCCCGCATCGGCATCGTGCCGCAGGACAGCACCGTGTTTTCCACCAGCGCGATGGACAACATCCGCTATGGCCGCCCGGGTGCCAGCGACGCCGAGGTGATCGCGGCCGCGCGCGCCGCCTTCGCGCACGAGTTCATCAGCGCGCTGCCCGACGGCTACGCCAGCTATCTCGGCGAGCGCGGCGTGCGGTTGTCGGGCGGCCAGCGCCAGCGCATCGCGATTGCACGGGCGATGCTGAAGAACCCGCCGCTGCTGCTGCTGGACGAGGCCACCAGCGCGCTCGATGCCGAGAGCGAGCGCATGGTGCAGGCCGCGTTGGAGGCCGCGATGAAACACCGCACGACGCTGGTCATCGCGCACCGCCTGGCCACGGTGCAGCGCGCCGACCGCATCATCGTGATGGAGG
>DATIFD010000316.1:0-4881 GCA_035455385.1 Burkholderiaceae bacterium | reverse complement strand
GTCGCCGTCGTCGCCCGACAGATCCTCCAGGTAGAACAGCTGCGTGCCGCGCACCTTGCCCAGCAGCTCCTGATAGTCGGCCAGCAGCATGCCCATTTCATCGGCGATCTCGCTCTCGTTCGGCGCGCGCTGCAGCTTCTGCTCCAGCTTGTGCACCGCCGACTCGATCGCGCGCTGGTGACGGCGGTCACCGCGGCTCATCCAGTCGCCGCCGCGCAGCTCGTCGAGCATCGCACCGCGGATGCGCTGCGTCGCAAAGGTCTCGAACTGCACGCCCTGGTTGGCGTCGAAGCGCGACAGCGCGTCGTTCAAGCCGATCATGCCGACCTGGATCAGGTCGTCGAGCTCGACGTTGGCCGGCAGCTTGGCGATCATCTGGTGCGCCAGGCGGCGCACCAGCGGGCTGTACTGCTTGAGCAGGGCGTTGGAATCCTGTAGCTGGCCCTTGGCGGTGTACATGAAAGGCTCTCCGCGAGTCTTCGGGTGGGTTCTCTGGGTCAGTGCACGGCGGGCACCGGCTGCGCCAACGGCATCGCAGCGCTGTCGTGCAGCAGGTCTTGCGCGATCTGTGCGCGCAGCAGGTGAATCAGCTGCGCGTCGGGCGCGACACCGGCGCCCGCATCGGGGTCGATCACCACGCAATCGTGGATCGCGGCGCCGAGGAACCGCTCTGCGCACTCGGCCAGGCTTTCGCCGAGCCGCTCGGTGCGCGGGCCCCGCGGGTCGGCCACGATCAGCAGGTCGTGCGCCAGCCAGCCCGGGCGCTGCGCGAGGCGCTTCAGCGTCGCATAGGCTTCGGTCATCGCGCGCGGCGTGTCGGCGCCCAGCAGCAGCGGCCGCATGCACTGCTCGGCGAACAGGCGCGCCAGGTCCACCGTGCCGGCGTGCACCAGCACCAGGTCGGCCTGTGGCGCGGCGTGCTCGAGCGTGCGCAGGAAGCCGCCGCAGCGGCCCTGCGAATCGACGTGGCGGATCGGCAGCCCGCGCGCGGCCAGATAGCTCACGTCGTCGGACAGCGTCTCGATGCACGACGGCAGGTCGATCAGCGCCATCTCGTGCGGCGCGGGTGCGCTGTCGGCTGCGTCGACCACCAGCGTGTGCAGTCCCAACGCCGCGGCGGCGTCGCACAGGCGGTCGATCACCAGCGTCGACTGCGCGACCTCGGGGTTCTGGGCCAGCGCGACGAAGCGCTTGCGCGCCGAGCCGAACAGGCGTCGCAACCCGGCCGCCTGGTCGTTGGCGGCGCGGGGGTTCGATGCAGTGCCGAGCGACATCTGCAGCTCCTCGCAGGCTTCAGCGCGGCCAGGCCGCGGCCTGCGGCCGCTCGGCGGCGCGCTGGGCGGCGAACACCAGGTTCATGTCGGCGGCCTCCATGCGCCAGGCCGGCGCGGCAGCCGCGCGCATCGCACGCTGGATCAGCGCGCTGGCCGACAGGCGGTGCCAGTCCTCGGGCACGCGCTGGCCGTTGGCCACGCCGACCACGCGCAGCTTGTGGCGGATCAGCGCGTCGAGCGCCGGCGCGATCTTCACCGCCTCGTCGATCTTCGACAGCACCGCGCCGCGGCACTGCGCCGCGCCGTAGGCTTGCATCACGTCCTCGATCGTTTCGCCTTGTGACGCGGCGTTGACCACCAGCAGGCGCTGGATCGCGCGGTGGGCGAGCATGTCGAGCAGCTCGCGCGTGCGCTCGTCGCGCTGTGCCATGCCGGCGGTGTCGATCAGCACCAGCTTCTTGCCCGACAGCAGATCGAGCAGGTCGTCGAGCGACGCGCGGTCGTGCGCGGTGTGCACCGGCACGCCGAGGATGCGGCCGTAGGCGCGCAGCTGCTCGTGCGCCGCCATTCGGTAGGCGTCGAGCGTGATCAGACCCAGGTTGGCCACGCCGTGGCGCGCCGCGAACGAGGCCGCGATCTTGGCCGTGCTGGTGGTCTTGCCGACCCCCGTGGCACCGATCAACGCGTAGACGCCGCCGAGGTCTTCGATCGGCAGCGACGCCTCGTCGCTTTGCAGGTTGCGCGCCAGCACGCCCTGCGCCCAGGCGATCTCGTCGGCGGCCTCGTGCGGCAGGTGCTCGACCAGCTTGCGCACCAACGCGGGCGAGAAGCCCGCCTCGAGCAGGCGCTGACTCAGGCCCGACTGCCGGGGGTTGCGATGCAGCTGCTCCATGAACGCCAGCGCGCTGAAGCGGTCTTCGATCAGACCCTTGACCGCGCGCAGCTCGTTCATCACCGCCAGCTGCTCGCGCTGCGACGCGGCCGGGTGGGCCAGCGACGGCACCGCTTCGGGCAGGCGCAAGGCCGCACTCGGCACGGTGATCGGCGTCGGCTGGGCCGCGGTGAGCGGCTCGTGCCTGGCGGGCATCGCGGCCATGGCTTGCATCGCAGGCGCCTGCGGCGAGAGCGCCGGGGTCCCGGAGGCCATCGGTTGCAGGGCCGGTCGTTGAGACACCACCGTCTGCTGCGAGGCCCTCGCCGCGGTCGCCGGCTGCACGGCCTGCGGCGTCGCGGCGCGCGCCGGCGCCTGCGGCGTCGCCGGGGCACGCTCTTCGTAGGTAGGCATCACCGTTTCGGGCGCATCGCTGCCCATCGCCGCACGGCGGCGGCGCAGCAGCCGCTCGCGCACGTAGTCCTGGAACGACAGCGTGCTCATCGCCAGGCTCTGCACGTCCTGCTCGACGGCAGCGTCCGGCTGGGGTTGAGTCGCCGACTGCGCACCGCGCTTGACGGCGGCCTGCGCGGGCGCCACGGGTGGCGTCGGCGCAGCAGTCTCGACCACCTGTTCGATCTGCGCGATCGCGCCGGGCGCCATCGCCAGCACCTCGACGCCCTGCTCGCACGGCCGGTTCGACAGCACCACCGCGTCGGCGCCGAAAGCCATGCGCACCTGGTTGAGTGCTTCGCGCGACGAGCGCGCAATGAATCGCTTCACATTCATGCCGTGCCTCCGATGACCGCACCGATGCGGATCGAGTGGGTTTCAGGAATCTCGCTGTGGCTCAGCACGCGCAGCCGCGGAGCCGCGCGCTTGAGCAGGCGCGCCATCGCGGCGCGGATTGCATCGGGCACCAGCAGGCAAGCCGGATGGCCCATGTCCTCCTGGTGCTTGGCGGTGTTCGCGGCCTCGCGCGACAGCGTGTCGGCCACGCCCGGGTCGAGCGCCGCGCCGTGCGGCGAGCCCAGCGCCTGCGTCACCAGCCGCTCGAGGTCGGGCTCCAGCGCGATCACCTCGAGCTCGCGCACCGGGCCGTAGATCTGGTGGACGATCGCCGGCGCCAGGTGCACGCGGATGCGCCGCGCCAGCTCCAGCGGATCGGTCACGCTGGTGGCGTGCTCGGCCAGGCACTCGACGATCGAGCGCATGTCGCGGATGTGCACGCCCTCTTCCAGCAGCAGCTGCAAGACCTTCTGCACGGTGGCGATACCAACCATCTTCGGGATCACGTCTTCGATCAGCTTGGGTGCCAGCCTGGTCACGTGCTCGACGAGCGACTGGGTCTCGACGCGGCCGAGCAGGCGAGCGGCATGCACCTGCATCAAGTGTGAGAGGTGGGTCGCGACGACGGTGGCGCAATCAACGACGGTAAAGCCGGCCATTTGGGCCTGCTCGCGCGCACGCTCCTCGATCCACACCGCGGGCAACCCGAACGCCGGGTCGACCACGCGCGCGCCGGGCAGTTGCAGCGTCGCGCCGCCGGGGTTGATCGCCAGCCACATGCCGGGGAAGGCCTCGGCCTCGCCGACCACCGCGCCGCGCAGCGTGATGCGGTACACGCTCGGCTTGAGCTCGAGGTTGTCGCGGATGTGCACCGGCGGCGGCAGGAAGCCGACGTCCTGCGCGAACTTCTTGCGCACGCCCTTGATGCGCGTCAGCAGGTCGCCCTGGCGCTCCTTGTCGACCAGCGCGATCAGGCGGTAGCCGACCTCGAGCCCGAGCGTATCCACCGGCTGCAGGTCGTCCCAGCTGGCCTCGGCCGACGCCGGCGGCGCCGGCCGCGCGGTCATCGCTGCCGCGTCGGCGGCGCGCCGCTTCTCGCGCTGGTGCAGCCAGAACGCGAGCCAGCCGATCGCCGACGCGATGACGATGAACACGCCGTGCGGCATGCCGGGCACCAGCCCGAGCGTGGCGACGATGCCGGCGGCCACCGCCAGCGCCTTCGGCGAACCGAATACCTGCGCGCCGATCTGCGTGCCGATGTCGTGCTGCTTGCCGACGCGCGACACCACCATCGCCGCGGCCACCGAGATCAGCAACGCCGGGATCTGCGCCACCAGCGCGTCGCCCACCGCCAGCAGGATGTAGCTCTCTGCGGCCTGACTGGCCGACAGGTCGTGCTGCGCGACGCCGATGACGAAGCCGCCGACGACGTTGATCACCAGGATCAGGATGCCGGCCACCGCGTCGCCGCGCACGAACTTCGACGCACCGTCCATCGAACCGAAGAACTCGGCCTCCTCGCCCACCTCGGTGCGGCGTCGCTTGGCCTCCTTCTCGTCGATCAGGCCGGCGTTGAGGTCGGCGTCGATCGCCATCTGCTTGCCCGGCATCGCGTCGAGTGTGAAGCGTGCGCCGACCTCGGCGATGCGCTCGGCGCCCTTGGTGACGACGATGAAGTTGATCACCACCAGGATCGCGAACACGATCAGGCCGACCGCGAAATTGCCGCCGATCAGGAAGTGGCCGAACGACTCGATCACCGCACCGGCCGCGCCGGCGCCGGTGTGGCCCTCGAGCAGCACGACCCGGGTCGACGCGACGTTCAACGACAGGCGCAGCAGCGTCGTCAGCAGGATCACCGACGGGAAGGCCGCGAAGTCCAGCGGCTTGACCATGTAGGCCGCAACCATCATCACCATCAGCGCCATCGCGATGTTGAAGGTGAAC
>DATIFD010000315.1:0-2604 GCA_035455385.1 Burkholderiaceae bacterium | reverse complement strand
AGTCGCCGAGCGCCGCGGCGGCGATGTCGACCGCAGAGTCGGTGTCGGCGCGGCCGGCGATCGGGTAGCCCATCACCAGGTGCATCTGGCGGCCGACGTCCATGCGCTTGACGCGCGTGCCGCCTTCGTACGCCGCCGCGGCGAGCGCGTTCGGCGCGCCGCCCGGCATGTCGCCGAAGGCCGCCTCGGCCGCGCGCAGCACGGCCGCGGGGTCGATGTCGCCGGCCGCGGCGACCACGACGTTGGCGCCGGGGTAGTGCTGCTGCACGTGCGCGGCCAGCTGCTCGCGCGTGCAGCGTTCGATCACGCGGCGCTGGCCGATCACCGGTTGGGCCGCAGGATGCGTGCCCCAGCAGGCGCCGTCGAACAGCTGGTAGGCGATGGTGACCGGATCGTCCTCGACCTCGGCCACCTCCTGCAGCAGCACCTCGCGCTCGCGCGCCAGCTCGTCGTCGGGAAAGGTGGCGTGACGCACGATGTCGGCCAGCATCGCCACGAACTGCGGCGCATGCTCGCCGAGGCCGCGCATGTGATAGGCGGTGTGATCCTTGTCGGTGTGCGCGTTGACCTCGGCACCGAGCGCCTCGGCGTCGAGGTTCACGCGGTAGGCGTCGCGCTCGCGCGTGCCCTTGAAGGCCATGTGCTCGAGCACGTGGCCGATGCCGTTGAGCGCGCGGCTCTCGTGCGCGCTGCCGACGCGCACGAACACGCTGACGGCACCGGTGCGCAGGTGCGGCCGTGGCAGCGCGACCACGCGCACACCGTTGGCCAGCGCGTGCGACGGCGGGGCGTCGGGTTCCATGCGGCCGCACGGTACACGAAACGGCGCGGCGGCCCTCGCCGTGGCGGCGTTGTCACCGAGGCGCGGGCCGGGCCCGCACAGGTACCATCGACGAGTCCACGCATCCCTGGAGGCTTTGCATGCCACGTCGTCCCGTCATCCTGCGCCGCACGGCGCTGACGCTCGCGCTCGGCCTGGCGGCGGGCACCGTGTTCGCGCAGGCGGCGAGCAAGGCACCGGCCGCGCCGTGGCCGACGAAGCCGCTGAAGATCCTGGTCGGCTTTCCGCCGGGGTCGACGCCCGACGTCGTGGCCCGCATCCTGGCCGACGGCATGTCCAAGGACCTGGGCCAGAGCATCGTCGTCGAGAACCGTCCGGGTGCCACCGGCAACATCGCGGCCGATCTGGTGGCCAAGGCCACCGACGATCACACGCTCGGCCTGGTGATCAACGGCAACCTGTCGTCGGCCAAGCTGCTGAACCCGAAGCTGCCGTTCGACCCGGCCAAGGACTTTGCGCTGCTGTCGCTGGTGGCCAACGCGCCGCTGGTGCTGGTGACGCAGCCCGACAAGCCGTCCGGAGCCAAGTTCTTCGCCGCCGCGCGCGAGGCGGGCCAGAAGTGGAACTACGGCTCGGTGGGCATCGGCTCGACCGGGCACCTCGGCATGGAATTGCTGAAGCGGCGTGCGGGCAACTTCGCCGCGGTTCACGTGCCGTATCAGGGCAATCCGCAGGTGATCACCGCGCTGCTGTCCGGCGAAGTGCAGATGGCGTTGATCCCGCCGGGCCTGGCGTTGCCGCAGGTGCGCGCCGGCAAGCTCCAGGCGGTGGGGCTGACCACCGGCCGCAGCACGCTCGCACCGGACGTCGCGCCGCTCGCCGACGCCGGCGTGCGCGACTTCGACGTCGACGTGTTCGTCGCGCTGGTCGGCCCGGCGTCGCTGCCGGCCTCCGCGCAGGCGCGCATCGCCGACGAGTCGTCGCGGATCGCGCGCTCGCCCGAGATGCGCCAGCGCTTCTTCAACGCTGGCTGGGCGCCGGTGGGCGGCTCGCCCGAGGCGCTGCGCAGCCGCGTCCGCAACGAGACCAGCGTGCTGCGCGACCTCATCAAGCAGCTCGGCATCAAGACGGAGTGACGGCGCGCACGCTGCTGGTCGAGCGCGACGGGTTCCTCGGCGGCATGCGGGGTGCTGCTCGACTGATTGGATTTCCGAATCGCCCTTGATCGGCCGGTGTACGCTCCCATCTGCCGGTGCTGGGGGAGTTTGCCGATGAGCACCACGACGAGGCCTGCTGCAGTGGCCGGCCTGTTCTATCCGGGCGATGCACGGGCGCTGCGCGCGCAGGTGGGCCAGATGCTGGTCGCCTCGCCGCCGGACGCCGCCGCCGTGGACCCAAAGATCCTGGTCGTGCCGCACGCCGGCTACGTGTATTCCGGCCCGGTGGCGGCGCAGGCCTACGCGCGGCTGGCCCGCGCGCGCGGCCGCATCAGCCGGGTCGTGCTGCTTGGGCCGACGCACCGCGTGGCCGTGCGCGGCCTCGCGGTGCCCACGGTGGCTGCCTTCGACACGCCGCTGGGGCGCGTCGCGCTCGACCGCGACGCGATCGCGGGCCTGTCCGATCTGCCGCAGGTGGTCGCCAGTGACGCGGTGCATGCCGAGGAGCATGCGCTCGAGGTGCAGCTGCCGTTCCTGCAGACGGTGCTCGACGGTTTCGCGCTGGTGCCGCTGGCCGTCGGCCGGGTCAATCCCGAAGCCGTCGCGCAGGTGCTCGAGCGTCTGTGGGGCGGCGACGAGACGCTGATCGTCATCAGCACCGACCTG
>DATIFD010000314.1:0-4833 GCA_035455385.1 Burkholderiaceae bacterium | reverse complement strand
TGGCCTGCAGCAGCTGGTTGATCGCCGACCAGCCGTCGTTGAAGTTGCCGAAGAAGTTCTCCACCCAGCCGCGAACGAGCTCCGGCACGATGATCTGGTAGCTGGTGGCCGCAGGCTTGAGCAACTCCTCGTCGATCTTCTCGTTGAACGAGAAGACGGCGCGGTTCATCGTCTCGAGCGGATCGCCTCGCGTGCCGCCGGGGGCGGTGGCGCAGCCGCCGAGGGCAGCCCCCGCAACGGCCAGCAGCCACGACGCGAGAACGCGTCTGCAGGTCATTTCTTGGACGAGGGTGCCGCCGGTGCGCCGGCCTCGGCGGCCTTGTTGAACAGGAACTGGCCGATCAGGTTCTCCAGCACGACGGCCGACTGCGTCTGCGTGATGGTGTCGCCCGGTTCGAGGTTCTTGTCGTCCCCGCCGGCCTCGAGTCCGATGTACTGATCGCCGAGCAGACCGCTGGTCTGGATCTTGGCGGAGCTGTCGCGCGGGAACTGCAGGCCGCGCTCGATCTCCATCGTCACCAGGCCCTGGTAGGTCTTGGGGTCGAGCCTGATCGACTTGACGCGGCCGACGACGACACCCGCGCTGCGCACCGGAGCCCGCACCTTGAGGCCGCCGATGTTGTCGAAACGCGCCTGCAGCACGTAGCCGTCGCGCTGGCCGAAACTGGCCAGGTTGGCCGCCTTCAGCGCCAGGAAGGTCAGCGCCAGGATACCCAGCACGACGAACACGCCGACCAGTGTCTCGATGCCCTTCTTGCCCATCGCGTCAGCCTCTTGTAGTCGATCACGGCGTGGAGAACATCAACGCCGTGAGAATGAAGTCCATGCCCAACACCGCGAGCGACGACACCACCACGGTGCGCGTGGTGGCATAGGCCACGCCTTCGGGCGTGGCCTGGGTTTCGTAGCCCTGGTACAGCGCGACGAAGGTACAGATGACGCCGAACACCGCGCTCTTGACGATGCCGTTGCCGATGTCGCGCCAGATGTCGACGCGCGCCTGCTGGATCGACCAGAAATTGCCCGGGTCGATGCCGATCAGCAGCACCGCCACCACGTAGGCCCCCATGATGCCGACGGCCGAGAACAGCAGCGCCAGGATCGGCATCGCGACGATGCCGCCGAGGAAGCGCGGCGCCAGCACGCGGGCCCGCGGGTCGATCGCCATCAGCTCCATCGCCGCCAGCTGTTCGCCCGCCTTCATCAAGCCGATCTCGGCGGTGAGCGAGGTGCCGGCGCGGCCCGCGAACAGCAGCGCGGTGACCACCGGGCCGAGTTCGCGCACCAGCGACAGGTTGACGACCAGCCCGAGCGACTCGGCCGCGCCATAGGTGACCAGGGCGTAGTACATCTGCAGCGCGAGCACGAATCCCACGGCGAGCCCCGACGCGAGGATGATCACCAGCGAGCGGTTGCCGATCGCGTGCACTTGCGTCACCACCAGCCCGAAACGGCGCAACGCCAGCGGCGAGAAGCGCAGCAGGTCGATGAAGAAGTAGGCCGAGTGGCCGAGCGAACGCAACCACTGCAGCGTGCGTGCCCCGAGAGCCTGGACCGGTTGCATCACGCGGCCCATCGGGCGCGGCGGGCCGTGCCACCGACGAGCGGCTCACCGGGCAGACGTCCGTGCGCGCTCATGTCGGCATGCCCAGGTCTTCGGCCAGCGCACGCGCCGGGTAGTGGAACCGCACCGGTCCGTCGGGCTCGCCGCGAGTGAACTGTCGAACCTCCGGATCGTCGGAGTCGCGCAACTGATCGGGCGTGCCGTGCGCCGCCACCTTGCCGCCCGACGACATCAGGTAGGCATAGTCGGCGATCGCGAAGCACTCCTGCACGTCGTGCGACACGATCAGCGACGTCGAACCGGTGGCGTCGTTGAGCTTGCGGATCAGGTTGGCGGCCACGCCCATCGAGATCGGATCGAGGCCCGCGAAGGGCTCGTCGTACATGATGAGCTCCGGGTCGAGCGCAATCGCCCGCGCCAGCGCAATGCGTCGCGCCATCCCGCCGGAGACTTCGCTGATGCGCAATTGCGCCGCGCCGCGCAGGCCCACGGCATTGAGTTTCATCAGCACGATGTCGCGGATCATGCTCTCGGACAGCTGTGTGTGCTCGCGCAGCGGGAACGCCACGTTCTCGAACACGGTGAGGTCGGTGAACAACGCGCCGAACTGAAAGAGCATCCCCAGGCGCCGCCGCAGCCGATAGAGCTGGTCGCGATTGCCTGCGTCGACGGTCTCGCCATCGAACACCACGCGGCCGCTGTTTGCGGGGTACACGCCCGCGATCAGACGCAGCAGCGTCGTCTTGCCGCAGCCCGACCCGCCGAGGATCGCGGTGACCCTGCCGCGCCGAAACGTCAGACTCACGTCGTTGAGGATCGTGCGGCTCGTGTCGTAGCCGAACGTGACGTGGTCGATATCGATGAGGGTATCGGTGTCCAAGTCGAGCTGTGGGGGCCTGCGGGCGGCCCCGACAGCGTCGGCCGCAACGAGTGAACGGCCACGGGGCGATTCATTGTCGCACGATGGTCGCGCGGACACCGGCGACACGACCCTCGTCCGGTAAGGGGGTGTTGCATCGCGGCATGGCATCGCCGGAATGCGACACCACGGCCAGCTTCCGCGACGCTCGCTCAGCGCGGCAGCGTCGACGCCCCCATCAGGTATGCGTCGATCGCGCGCGCGGCCTGCCGGCCCTCGCGGATCGCCCAGACGACCAGCGACTGACCGCGACGCATGTCGCCGGCAGCGAAGACCTTGTCGACGTTGGTGCGGTAGCCGGTGGCGTCGTCAATGCCGGCGCGCGCATTGCCGCGCGCATCCCTGTCGACGCCGAAGGCCTCGAGCACGGTCGCTGCAGGGGCGACGAAACCCATCGCCAGCAGCACGAGGTCGGCCGGGTACTCCTTCTCCGTGCCGGGCACTTCGGTCATCTTGCCGTCGCGCCATTGCACGTGCACGGTCTTCAGCGCCTTGAGCCTGCCGCCTTTGCCGTCGTTGGCGTCGCCGATGAACTGCTTGGTGGCGATGGCGAATTCGCGCTCGCAACCTTCTTCGTGGCTGGAGCTGGTGCGCAGCTTGTAAGGCCAATACGGCCAGGTGAGCGGCCCGTCCTCGTGCTCGGGCGGCATCGGCATCAGCTCGAACTGCGTGACGCTCAACGCGCCGTGGCGGTTGCTGGTGCCCACGCAGTCGCTGCCGGTGTCGCCGCCGCCGATCACGATCACGTGCTTGCCGGTCGCCGTGATCTGGTTCTTCACCTTGTCACCGGCCACCACCTTGTTCTGCTGCGGCAGGAACTCCATCGCGAAGTGCACGCCGTCGAGCTCGCGCCCGGGTACCGGCAGATCGCGGCTCAGCTCCGCGCCGCCGGCCAGGAGCACCGCGTCGAATTGCGCCTTCAGCGCCTCGGCGGTGATCGTCTCCTTCGCATCGTTGGTGATGACACTGCCCTTGGGCATCGCGCCGATCAGCACGCCGGTGCGAA
Organism: Burkholderiaceae bacterium; assembly: GCA_035455385.1. GTDB lineage: Bacteria > Pseudomonadota > Gammaproteobacteria > Burkholderiales > Burkholderiaceae_C > JAEUPI01. The sequence goes on along the minus strand of DATIFD010000314.1, from coordinate 1,344 downwards.
AAGCGACGCCCTCGGCGCGCATCTGCTCGACGCGGCGATCGATGTGCGACTTCTCCATCTTGAAGTCGGGGATGCCGTAACGCAGCAGGCCGCCGATGCGGCTGTTCTTCTCGAACACGGTGACGTCGTGTCCCGCGCGGGCCAGCTGCTGCGCTGCCGCGAGGCCTGCAGGGCCGGAGCCGACGACGGCCACCTTCTTTCCCGTCCTCTCGGCGTTCGGCTGCGGCGTGATCCAGCCCTCGGCCCACGCACGGTCGGCGATCGCATGCTCGATCGACTTGATGCCGACCGGGTCGTCGTTGACGTTCAGCGTGCACGCTGCCTCGCACGGTGCCGGACAGACGCGGCCGGTGAACTCGGGGAAGTTGTTGGTCGAATGCAGTACCTCGGTGGCCATCGACCAATTGTTGCGGTAGACGAGGTCGTTGAAATCCGGGATGACGTTGTTGACCGGGCAGCCGCTGTTGCAGAACGGCGTGCCGCAGTCCATGCAGCGCGCGCCCTGGATCTTGGCCTGGTCGGCCGTCAGCGCGATGACGAACTCCTTCCACGTCTTCAGCCGCTGCGGCACGGGCTCGTAGCCCTCTTCGATGCGCTGATGCTCGAGAAACCCTGTGACTTTGCCCATGATGCGACGAACGCGGCGCCGCCGTCGGCGCCGCCTGGTGGTTGGTGGGATGAGAGGGCTACTTGGCCGGTACCGCCCGTGACTTGGTCGGAGCAGACTTCGCCCTGGCGATCGTGGTCTGCGTGTCCTCGGCGGCAGCGCGCTCGCCGAGCACCCGGCGGTACTCGTGCGGCAGCACCTTCATGAAGCGGCTGCGCGCCTCGGCCCACTGGTCGAGGATCTCGCGCGCGCGCAGCGACCCCGTCCAGCGGTGGTGATCCTCGACCAGCCGGCGCAATTGCGCCTCGTCGGTCTGGCCGTTGTGCCAGCCCGCCGGCTGGGAGGACGCCTGCTGCTCCTCCTTGGTCTGCAGCTTCTGCAGCGACACCATCGACGTGTTGCAGCGCTTGGCGAACTGGCCGTCGTCGTCATAGACGTAGGCCACGCCGCCGGACATTCCGGCGGCGAAGTTGCGGCCGGTCTTGCCGAGCACGACCACGGTGCCGCTGGTCATGTACTCGCAACCATGGTCACCGGTGCCTTCGACCACCGCGGTGGCGCCGGACAGTCGCACCGCGAAGCGCTCGCCGGCGACACCGCGGAAAAACGCCTCGCCCTTGGTGGCACCGTAGAGCACGGTGTTGCCGACGATGATGTTCTTGGTGGCATCGCCCCGGAAGTCGATGCTCGGTCGAACGACGACGCGCCCGCCCGACAGGCCCTTGCCGGTGTAGTCG
>DATIFD010000313.1:0-4191 GCA_035455385.1 Burkholderiaceae bacterium | reverse complement strand
CCCCAGTGCGACTTGGATTTCGCAGGCAAGACTCATAAACTAACAAGCGTTAGTATCCAGCCGGGGCCCCACATGGTCAACTACGTCAGCGATGCGGCGGCTGCCGCCGGCGACATGCCGTTCTTCTCGCCGGTCGAGGCGCTCGATGACGCCGCGCTGCGCGCGCTGCAGGAGTCGCGGCTGCGCCGCCAGTACGGCTACCTCCACGAGCGCTCGGCGTTCTACCGGCGCAAGTTCGCCGCCGCCGGCCTCGGCCCCGACGCGGTGCAGTCGCTCGACGACCTGCGCAGGGTGCCGTTCACGACCAAGCAGGAGCTGCGCGACAGCCTGAAGGCGGCGCCGCCGTTCGGCGAGCACCTGGCCGCGCCGATGGCCGATGTGATCCAGATGCAGGCCTCGTCGGGCACCACCGGCAGCCCGAGCTACGTGGCGTTGACGCGCACCGACGCGATCGTCTGGCAGGAGAGCAGCGCGCGCAGCCTGTTCGCGTGCGGCATCCGCCCCGGCGACCTGGTGCTGCACGGCTTCTCGCTGTCCAAGGGGTTCGTCGGCGGGCTGCCGATCTTCCAGGCGCTGCAGTACATGGGCGCGGTCGACGTCCCGATCGGCGCCGACGGCGGCGTCGAACGGCTGCTCGCCGCCGCGTTCGACCTGCGCCCGCAGGCGATCGTCGGGACGCCGAACTTCCTGCTGCACCTCGCCGAGGCCGCGAAGTCGCAACTGGGGCGCGACGTGCGCGAGATCGGCGTGCGCCGCCTCGCGGTCGGCGGCGAGCCCGGCGGCGGCATCCCGGCGCTGCGCCGGCGCATCGAGGACGCGTGGGGTGCCACGCTGTGCGAGCTGATGGGCGGCACCGACCTCGCGGTCATCTACTGGGCCGAGTGCGACGAGCAAGATGGCATGCACATGACCGCGCCCGACTTCATCGTCGCCGAGCTGATCGACCCCGACAGCGGCGAGACCAAGCCGTTCACCGATGGCGCCACCGGCGAGCTGGTCTACAGCGCAATCCAGCGCGAGGCCTCGCCGGTGTTCCGCTTCCGCAGCGGCGACCACGTGGTGGTGACCGGCACCACCTGCCGCTGCGGCCGCCGCCAGCCCAAGATCCGCTGCTTCGGCCGCACCGACGACATGCTGATCGTGCGCGGCGTCAACCTGTTCCCGAGCGCGGTGCAGGATCTGATCGAGTCGATGCGCCCCGCGGTGTCGGGGCAGGTGCGGCTGGTCGCCGACTTCGAAGGCCATTCGACGCAATCCAACCTGAAGGTGCTGGTCGAACGCGCCGAAGCCGAGCCGCCGGGCGTGTCGCTGTCCGCGCTCAGGCACGACATCGAGTCGCGCATCCGCGGCGCGCTGGCGGTCAAGGCCGACGTGCTGCTCGCGCCGCACGGCAGCATCGAGAAGCCCGGCGCCGCCAAGGTCAAGCTGGTGCTGCGCTCGATGCCGGCGATCGAAGGCCTGCAATGACGGCAGTCGACGAGGACGCGTCGCTCAACGACGCGGCGTATCGCGCGCTGCTGGCCGACCTGGCACGGCGCCGCGCCGACGCGCGCGCCGGCGGCGGCGACAAGGCGCACGCGTTGCACCGCTCGCGCGGCAAGCTGGCGGTGCGCGAGCGCATCGACGCGCTGCTCGACCCGGGCTCGCCGTTTCTCGAGCTCGCCGAGCTGGCCGGCGCCGGCCTGCACGACGGCGTGCCGCCGGGCGCGGGCATCGTCACCGGCATCGGCGCGGTCAGCGGGCGCCTGTGCATGGTGATCGCCAACGACGCCACCGTGAAGGGCGGCACCTACTTCGGCATCACCTGCAAGAAGCACGTGCGCGCGCTGACGATCGCGTGGATGCACCGGCTGCCGTGCATCACGCTGGTCGACTCCGGCGGCGCCTTCCTGCCCGACCAGGCGAACATCTTTCCCGACGAGGGCCAGTTCGGCTCGATCTTCCACCACCAGGTGCGCATGTCGGCCGAGGGCATCGCGCAGATCGCGGTGGTGATGGGCGCGTGCACCGCGGGCGGCGCCTACATCCCGGCGCTCGCCGACGAGCTGGTGATCGTGCACGGCCAGGGCTTCATGTACCTCGGCGGCCCGCAGCTCACGCGCGCCGCCACCGGCGAGGACGTCGACCCCGAGACGCTCGGCGGCGCGCAGATGCACAGCGCACTGAGCGGCGTGGCCGACCACCTGGCCGAGGACGACGCGCACGCGCTGGCGATCACGCGGCGGCTCGTCGCGCGGCTGGCCGACTGGCCGGCACGGCGCTGGCAGCTCGCCGAGCCGAAGCCGCCGCGCCGGCCCGAGGCCGACATCTACCGCTACGTCAGCCGCGACGCGCGCCATCCGTCGGACAACCGCGAGGTGCTGCTGCGCCTGGTCGACGACAGCGTGTTCGACGAGTTCAAGCCGCTGTACGGCGACACGCTGATGTGCGGCTTCGCGTGCATCAACGGTTTCCCGGTCGGCGTGCTGGCCAACCGCGGCGTGCTGTTCACCGAGAGCGCGCTGAAGGCGGTGCACTTCATCGACCTGTGCTGCAAGCGCGACGTGCCGCTGCTGTTCCTGGCCGACGTCACCGGCTTCATGGTCGGCCGCGAGGCCGAGCAGGGCGGCATCGCGAAGGCCGGCGCCAAGTTCATCACCGCGATGGCGTCGGCCAACGTGCCCAAGTACACCGTGATCACCGGCGGCTCGTACGGCGCCGGCTACCTCGCGATGTGCGGCCGCGCGTTCCGCCCGCACGCGATGTTCATCTGGCCCAACGGCCGCGCCGCGATCATGGGGCCCGAGCAGGCCGCGACGACGCTGGCGCTGGTGCGCGAGCAGATCCTGCAGCGCAGCGGGCTGACCTGGAACGACGACGAGCGCGAGGCGTTCAAGGCGCCGATCCGCGACGAGTACGAGCGCTTCGCCAACGCCTACAACTTCGCGTCGCGGCTGTGGGTCGACGGCGTGCTCGACCCGCTCGAAACCCGCGCCGCGCTGACGCTGCTGCTCGAGGCCGCATCGCGCACGCCGCGCGAGGACACACGCTTCGGCGTGTTCAGGATGTGAGCGCGCCGATGCGACGCAGGCGGGCGATCGAGCCGAGCGACCATGTTTGAGAAAGTCCTGATCGCCAACCGAGGCGAGATCGCCATCCGCATCGCGCGCACCTGCCGCCGCCTCGGGCTGGCGGTGGCCACCGTGCACTCCGACGCCGACCGCGATGCGCTGCACGTGCGCGACATCGGCGAATCGGTGCGGTTGGGTCCGGCGCCGGCGCGCGACAGCTACCTCGCGATCGACCGCGTCGTGCAGGCCGCGCGTGCGGTCGGTGCCGACGCGGTGCATCCGGGCTACGGCTTCCTGGCCGAGAACGCCGACTTCGCCGATGCGCTGCAGCGCGCCGGCATCGCCTTCGTCGGGCCGACGCCGCAGGTGCTGCGCGACTTCGGCGACAAGGCGGCGGCCAAGCGCATCGCGGCCGCGGCCGGCGTGCCGACGATCCCGGGCTCGCCCGGCGCGAGCGCCGATGCGCGCGAGGTCGCCGAGATGGCGCGCTCGCTCGGCTTCCCGGTGCTGCTCAAGGCCGCGGCCGGGGGCGGCGGCAAGGGCATCCGCGTGCTGCATGCGGAGCACGACCTGGCCGACGCGATCGCGGCCGCGATGCGCGAAGGTGCGGGCGCGTTCGGCGACCCGTCGCTGCTCGTCGAGCGCTACCTGCCGCACGGCCGCCACGTCGAGGTGCAGATCCTCGGCGACGCTCAGGGCCGCGTGCTGCACCTGTGGGAGCGCGAGTGCTCGCTGCAGCGCCGGCACCAGAAGGTCGTCGAGGAGGCGCCGGCGCTGCCGCTGCCCGCCGGGCTGCGCGCGCGCATGCTCGAGGCCGCCGTGGCGCTCGGCCGCGCGGTGCGCTACCGCGCGCTCGGCACGGTGGAGTTCCTGGTCGCGGGCGATGCGTTCCACTTCCTCGAGGTGAACCCGCGGCTGCAGGTCGAGCATCCGGTCACCGAGGCGGTCACCGGGCTCGACCTGGTCGAGCTGCAATTGCGCGCGGCCGCCGGCGAGCCGTTGCCGATCACGCAGGGCGACGTGCGCTGCGACGGCCACGCCGTCGAGGTGCGCGTCTATGCCGAGGACCCGGCGCACGGCTTCCTGCCGAGCACCGGCACGCTGCACCGCCTGCAGTTGCCGCACGATTGCGCCCGCGTCG
>DATIFD010000312.1:0-2846 GCA_035455385.1 Burkholderiaceae bacterium | reverse complement strand
CCCGCCGGCTGCGCCGTCGGCCCCCTTTGAAAAAGGGGGGCGGGGGGGGATTTGCCGTCCGGCGCATATGGAAGCCTCAGACGCAGCCGGTGGGCTTGGGCAGGCCGGCGATCTTGCAGGCCTGCTTGGCCGGGCCGTAGGGGAACAGCTCGTACAGGTACTTGCTGTTGCCCTTGTCGGGTCCGAGCTGCTTGCCGATCGCCTTGGTCAGCACCCGCACCGCGGGGGCGATCTGGTACTCGTTGTAGTAGTCGCGCAGGAAGTTCACGACCTCCCAGTGGTTGGGGGTCATCTCGACGTTCTCGCTCTTGGCGATCGCGTTGGCGATGTCTTCGTTCCAATCGGAGAGGTTGACGAGATAGCCTTCCTCGTCGGTGTCGTAGTTCGTGCCGTTGACTTCGATGCCCATGTGGACTCCTTCGGGGGATGGGGGCGTGGCCGGCTAGAGCCACGACTGGTTGTTGGGGTGTTCGGCGACCAGGTCGACGAAGCCGGCGTAGTCGATCGGCGCGACGCCGTCGATCAGTCGGCCGGCGATGCCGCGCGCCTCGACGTCGGGCTGCAGCGCGTAGACCTTCAGCGTCTTCAGCGCCTCGGCCAGATGCGACGACGCGGCCGCGCCGCGGCTGGCGGCATAGACGGCGTCTTCGATCAGCAGCAGCGCGTGACCGGGCTTGGCCAGGCGCAGGCAGCTCTCGAGCGAGCGCGTCTGGGTATGGCTCTTGTTGACGATGTGCAGCATGGGAATGTTCACCCCCGGTTCGCCGAGACCAGCGAACCACCCCCCGCGGGGGTCTCGCCCGGCTTCGGGCGGCCGGGCGCCGGGCTCGCTGAAGAATGGCTTCGCATCTCTTGGGCTTTCTCAGAACGACAGGACCACGTCCTGCTCGGCCATCAGGTCGGCCATCTCGGCGCTGGACAGCACCTCCACCGGCACCACCAGGTCGTCGGGGCTCAGGCCGCGGGCCTCGAGCGACTCGCGCTCGACGTACAGCTTCTCGACGTCGTAGCCGTCGAGCGCGCGATAGGTCGGCGAAAAGTTCTTGATGCCGGCGGCCTTGGTGTTCTGGCCCTTCAGCAGCTCGTAGACGCCGTCGTCGACGAACACCAGGCTCACGTCCTGGTCGAAGGTGGCGGCGATCAGCACCACCTCGAGGCTCTCCAGCGCGTAGATCGTGCCGTAGGGCGGCTTGCGGTTGACGAACATGAACTTCTTCAACGCAGGCTCCTCAATCGCCGAAGGTCACGAGCCGGTCGGCCTTGATGCCGCTGTCGACCAGCTGGCCGAGGCCGGAGATGCGGAAGCCCGGCGCCAGCACTTCGTCCTTGATGCCGCGGCGCAGCGCCGCGGCCACGCACACCACGAGGTCGATCTTGTGCTCGGCGGCGAGCGCCGACCAGCGGTTGACGATGTGACGGTCGTCCTGCGGTGGCTCGGTGAACTTCGACGCGTTGTAGACGCCGTCGTGATAGAAGAACACGCGCTGGATCTCATGCCCCTTGGCCAGCGCCGCAGCGGCGAACTGGTACGCGGTGTCGCTGGCCTGGTGGGTGTAGGGCCCTTCGTTGACGAGCAGACCGAACTTCATCGACCCGGGCCCTCAGAAGCGGATGTGCGTCGACGCGTTCAGGCTCGCGCGCGATCCGCGCCAGTCGTCGATCAGGTACTTGGTGAACGGCAGGTCGCACTTCTCGAAGAAGCGCGGCCAGCCGATGCGCTCGACCCAGTCGGACAGGCGCTCCCACGAGCGGGCGTCGGCCTTGTAGGTGTAGAGGATCTTCTTGACGATCTCCGACACCTCGGGCCAGCGCGGCGGGTTGTTCGGAATGCCCGAGGCCACCATCTTCATGAAGGTCGGCTTGCCGCGCGCATTGGAGTTCTTGCCGCCGACCCAGATCGCGAACTTGGAGTGCTCGGGGTCGTTGATCTGCATTGGCGGGCACGGCGGGTAGCACGCGCCGCAGCAGATGCACTTCTTCTCGTCGACCTCGAGGCTGGGCTTGCCGTTGACCAGCGCCGGCCGGATCGCCGCCACCGGGCAGCGCGCCACCACCGCCGGGCGCTCGCAGACGTTGGCCACCAGGTCGTGGTTGATCTTGGGCGGCTTGGTGTGCTGCATGACGATCGCGATGTCGGCCTGGCCGCCGCAGTTGATCTCGCAGCATGAGGTCGACAGGTGGACGCGGTTGGGCATCTCCTCGCGGATGAACTCGCTGTAGAGATCGTCCATCAGCGCCTTGACCGCGCCCGACGCGTCGGTGCCGGGGATGTCGCAGTGCAGCCAGCCCTGCGTGTGCGCGATCATCGACACCGAGTTGCCGGTGCCGCCCACCGGGAAGCCATTGCTCTGCAGGGCCTCGATCAGCGGCGCGACCTTGTTGGGGTCGGCCACCATGAACTCGATGTTGCTGCGGATCGTGAAGCGCACGTGGCCGTCGGCATAGGTGTCGGCGATGTCGCACAGCTTGCGGATCGTGTAGACGTCCATCTGCCGCTGCGTGCCGGCGCGCACCGTCCACACCTCGTCGCCGGTGTGCGACACGTGGTGCAGCACGCCCGGGCGCGGGCGGTCGTGGTACTTCCAGTTGCCGTAGTTCTTCAGCAACGTGGGGTGCATGTACTGCTTGGGATCCGGGCAGCCGCTTTCGATCGGGGTGCGATGTGCCATGCGTGTGTCTCCGTCAGGCAGCCTTGGCCTGCTTCTTGGCGTTGATGCGGGCGACCTCGTCGTCCCAGCCGTCGGTGCGCACGTACGGGTTGGTGCGCGGCGCGGCGACCATGTTGGGGTCGATCTCGACGCCGATGCCCTCGAGGAAGTTGACCAGGCCGATGCGCTCGATCATCT
>DATIFD010000311.1:0-11631 GCA_035455385.1 Burkholderiaceae bacterium | reverse complement strand
GGCGAGATCGGCCTGCTGTCGACGGCGCAGACGCTGCCGTTCCTGCTGTTGTCGATCCCGATGGGCGTGCTGGCCGATCGCTGGTCGCGCACGCGGCTGATGGTGCTGGCCGAGGCGGCGCGCGCGCTGTCGCTGCTGGCGTTGTGGTGGATGGTCGGCGGCGGTGCGGTCACGCTGGCCGCGCTGGCGCTGCTCGGATTCATCGGCGCAGCGGGCACCGTCGGCTTCACGATCGCGGCACCGGCGCTGGTGCCGTCGCTGGTGCCGCTGGAGGCCTTGGCGCGCGCCAACGCGCGGCTCGAGCTGGCGCGCAGCGCCGCTTTCGCGGCCGGGCCGGCCCTGGCCGGTGCGCTGGTGGCGTGGGCCGGCGCCGGCACCGCGTTCGCCTGCGCCACCGTGCTGTCGACGCTGGCGGTGCTGCTGTTGCTGCGCCTGCCCACGGTACCGCGCGCGGCCGCGCCGCAGCGCCACGTGCTCGACGAGCTGCGCCACGGCGCCGGCCTGGTGTGGCGCGACCGGCTGCTGCGGCCGGTGCTGTTCACCGCGGTGGTGTGGAACCTGGCCTGGCTGGTGCTGCAGGCCGCCTACGTGCCGCACGCGATGCGCACGCTGGGCCTGAGCGCCGACGCGGTGGGCGTCACGCTCGGCTGCTACGGCGCCGGCATGCTGGTCGGTGCCACGCTGGCCACGCGCGTGATGCGGGCGCTGCCGTTCGGCGCCGCGGTGCTGCTGGGGCCCTGGATGTCGGTGCTCGCCGCGCTGGTGATGGCTGCCACGCTGGTGTGGCCGCACGGCTGGCTGGCCGCACTGTCGTTCGTGCTGTTCGGCGCCGGACCGCTGGTGTGGGTGGTGAGCACCACCACGCTGCGCCAGACGCTGGTGCCCACGCGCGTGCTCGGCCAGGTGTCGGCGATCTTTCTCACGGTGAACGCCGGCGCGCGGCCGTTGGGCGGCGCGCTCGGCGCGCTGGTTGGCAGCCTGTGGGGCGAGGCCGCATGCCTCGTGCTGGCCGCCGCCGGCTTCGCGATCCAGGCGCTGGTGATCAGCGGCTCGCCGGTGCGCGTGCTGCGCAGCCTGCCGGCGACCGCGACGTGACGGCGCGCTGGGCTATCGCCACGCGCGCCACAGGAAGCCGAGCCCGCCGCAGATCACCACCGCCTCCATCAGATGCAGGTGCATGCGCTGCGGCATCCGATGCAGGATCGCGCGCGCGACGAAGGCACCGGGCGCGGTGCACAACCCCACCAGCACGCCGGTGACCGCGAGCGTCGCATCGAGCCGCGCCACGCCGCCGAACAGCAGCACCTTGGCCAGGCTCAGCACGGTCGAGATCACCGCGTCGGTGGCGATCAGCGCCGCGCCCTGCACGCCCGCGGCCATCAGCATCGAGATCAGGATCACGCCGGTGCCGGTCATGCCGCCTTCGATCACGCCGAACACGCCGCCGGCCACCACCTCGCCACCGGCAGCCAGGCGCAGGCGCGCGCGCTGCATGCCACGACGCAGCGGGATGCTGGCGAGCAGGAACGCGCCGAGCAGCAGCGCGACCCAGCGCGCGTCGAGCCGCGTGTAGCCCCAGGCGCCGAGCAGGCAGGTGGGCAACCCCAGCCACAGCATGCGGCGCACGTGCGGCCACTCGATCTCGCGGCGGAACGCCAGCACGCGGCTGGCGTTGTTGATCGTCATCGCCACCGCCATCACCGGGATGACGTTGGCCACGCCGATCACCGGCGCCAGCGCGATCGGCAGGATCAGCCCGGTGCCGTAGCCGGCCAGTCCGCCGAGCACCGCGGCGCCGAACGCGACCAGCGCGACGCCGAGCCACTGCAGCAGCGGCGCCTGCGCGAGCAGACCGAAGGAGTCCATCGCTTCGTGGGATGCCTCGACGCGGCGCATTGTGGCCGCTGCGCGCGCGGCGCAGAATCGTCCGCGGGTTTCGGCGTCGGCTTCTTTCCGCCGGGCGTCGTGGAGTCGGTCAGGGCGAAGCTGCGCTGACGGTCGCGCGCGGCGCGCGATGCCTCAACCGAACTCCACCACCACCGGCTGATGATCCGACGCGCGCGTGCGCCCGTCGACCTCGATGCGGCGCACGTGCGACGCCAGCCCCGCACTGACGAAAACGAAGTCAAAGGCCACCGGGTCGTCGCCGTAGGTGTGGTCGAACAGGCGGAAGGTCGGCGCGTGCGGCTGCGTGCCCTGCAGCAGCGGCCACGCGTCGCGCAGCGCGTCCGCGCCCGCTCCAGCGGTGATCGCCGCCACCGCGGCGTCCGACGCCTCGGCGTTGAAGTCGCCGCACAGCACGGCCTGTGGCGTGTGCACCTTGGGCTGGAACGCCGAGCCGTCGTCGAGCAGCTTGGGCGGCGCGGCCGCCAGCGCGCACGCCTCGTCGTGCAGCGCGCTCAGCGCGCGCGCCTGCGCCAGCCGCTGCGAGACCGAGTAGTACTCCAGGTGCGTGGTCATCACGCGCAGGGCCCCCAGCCGCGGCGACACCACGGTGACCACCGTGCACATGCGCGGCATCGATTCGACGCTCGGATCGGCCGGCCACGGCAGCGGGTGGTGCTGCACGCGGGCCACCGGCAACCGCGTGGCCACCAGGTTGCCGAACCGTTGGCGCCTGCCATCGGGCGCGAACTCGTCGGCCGCGGCGCCGAAGAAGCATTGGAACCCCGGCAGCAGCGCCGCCAGCTGCGCCGGCTGGTCGCCCGGCGCGCCAGGCAGACCGTCGAAGCCCTGCGACACCTCCTGCAGGCACAGCACGTCGAAGTCGGCCAGCGCGCGGGCGCCCTCGACGATGCGCTGCGGGCTCACCACGCCGTCGAGGCCGCAGCACCATTGCGTGTTCCAGGTGACGAGCTTCATCGCAGGGCTCCGTTGCCGCGCCGCCTCGCTGTTCGCAGCGCCGGCTCGGTGCGATGATCGCACCATGCCCGCTTTCGACGTGCGACCGCTCAGCGAGGGCTTCGGCGCCGAGATCGGCGGCATCGACCTGGCGCGCCTGTCGGATGCCGAGTTCGCCAGCCTCGAGCGCGTGTTCTACGACCGTCGGGTGCTCGGCCTGCGCGCGCAGACGCTGACGCCGGCGCAGTTCGTCGCCTTCGCGCGGCGCGTCGGCCCACCGCAGCCGCACGTGATTGACCAGTTCCACCACCCGGACGATCCGAACATCCTGATCCTGTCCAACGTCAAGGTGAACGGGCAGCCCACCGGGCTGCAGGACGCCGGCTCGTACTTCCACACCGACTATTCGTACCTGCAGGTGCCGGCGCGCGCCACCACGCTGTACTCGCGCGTGGTGCCGAAGGTCGGCGGCGACACGCTGTTCGCCGACCAGGTCGCCGCCTACGACGACCTTCCCCAGGCGATGAAGCAGCGCATCGCGCCGCTGCACGCGATCCACCACTACGGCAACCGCCACGACCTCGACGAGGCGAGCCGCACCGCGGCGTCGCCGCTGACCGACGAGCAGAAGGCCAAGATGCCGCTGATCACGCACCGCATCGCGCGGCCGCACCCGGTGACAGGCCGCACCGCGCTGTATGCGGTCAACGGCAGCTCGTTCGGCATCGTCGGCATGCCCGACGACGAGGCGTGCGACCTGCTCGACGAGCTCGCCGCGCATGCCACGCGGCCGTTGTACCAACTGCGCTTCAAGTACGGCGTCGGCGACGTCGTCGTGTGGGACAACGCCGCGCTGCTGCACTCCGCGACATTGACCGACCCCGATGACGCGCGCACGCTGTGGCGCATCACGGTACTGGAGTCGTCGCTCGACGGCGCGGCACCCGACGTGCTGCGCTCGACGCACGGCATGATGTAGCCGGCGGCCGGCGGCGCAGCCTCAGCGCTGCGGCGCCGATTCGAGGATCTTCGCCATCGCATCGAAGCCGCGCGCACGCGCCAGTTGCAGCGGCGTGCGGCCTTCGCGGTCGGTGAGCGCGACGTTCGCGCCGGCGTCGACCAGCGCGCGCAGACAGGCCTGGTGGCGCGGCCCGCCGTCGCCCAGCACCACCGCTTCGATGGCCGCGGTCCAGTGCAGGTTGTTCACGTGGTCCAGCGGCGCGCCGGCCCTGATGAGCTGGCGCACGACGCCGTCGTGGCCGAGATGCGCAGCGGCGATCAGCGCGGTGCCATCGTAGCGGCTGGTGGTCAGCTTCGCGCTGGCACCCAGTGACAGCAGCAGCGCCAGCGTTTCTTCGTCGTCGGCCACCGCGGCGATCGTCACCGCGTCGTAGCGGTCGGCCTCCAACGCGCCGAGGTCCGCCCCGGCCGCGGCCAGTACGCCGATCGCCTCGCGCCGGCGCGCAAACGCGGCCACGTGCAGCGGCGTGCGGCCGTGCGCGCCGCGCTGATCGACCGGCTGGCCCTGCGCCAGCGCCGCACGCAGGGCGCCGACGTCGCCGCGGTGCGCCGCCGCGTGCAGCGGCGCGAAGGCGGCCACCTCGGCCTCGCTGGGCGCCAGCTGTGCCCCAGCGGCCAGCGGCCAAGCCAGGCCGAGCCCGAGCATCGCAGCGATGCAGGCGGCGCGTGCGCTGGCTGGCCCGGTCTGCGCCATGCGGTGATTCTTGCATCGCCAACGTGGCGACGAGCCCCGCCGCACGCGCGGGGCGGCGGCGTGCTGTAAGGTCGATCTTGTTGAGGCGACCCAGCAGTGAACAGCGGCGGCGCGCCGCCGCTGGGTCGCGAACCCATCCTGATGAGGACCCGCAATGCAGAGGCTGCTGCGATCATGGTTGTCGGTCTGGCTGCTGTCGTGGCTGGCGTTCGGCGCGCACGCCGGCTCGGTGCGCTTCGAGCAGGCCGCGTTCGACAAGGCGGTCGCCGCCGGCGGCCCGGTGGTGGTGTACTTCCACGCCGACTGGTGCCCCACCTGCAAGGCGCAGGCGCCGATCGTGTCGGCACTTCTCGCCGAGCCGAGGATGAAGCGCCTGCAGTTCTTCATCGCCGACTTCGACACCGAGACGGCGCTGAAGAAGCGCTTGAACGTCTCGGCCCAGAGCACCTTCGTCGTCTTCAAGGGCGGCAAGGAAGTCGCGCGCTCGACCGGCCAGACGATGCGCGGGCCGATCGAGGCCACGTTCGCCAAAGCGCTCTGACCGCCTGCGCGCGGGGCCGTCGTGGACTTCGGCCCCGGCACCTTCGCGCTCGGCTACCTGGCCGGGCTGCTGTCGACGCTGTCGCCGTGCGTGCTGCCGCTGCTGCCGATCCTGCTGGCCAGCGCGCTGGGCGCGCACCGCCTGGGCCCCTATGCGCTGGCCGGCGGGCTCGCGCTGTCGTTCGCGGCCGTCGGCACCGCCGTGGCGGCGCTCGGGGCCTCGATCGGCCTGGACGCGTCGACCTTGCGCGCGGTGTCCGCCGTGGTGCTGATCGCGTTCGCGCTGGTGCTGCTGTCGGCCCGGCTGCAGCACCGCTTCACCACCGCCACCGCGGGCGTGGGCAGCGCCGGCGGCCGGTGGTTGCAGCGCATCCGCCTCGACGGGCTGACGGGCCAGCTCGTGATCGGGTTGCTGCTGGGAGTCGCCTGGAGCCCCTGCGTCGGGCCCACCCTCGGCGCGGCGACGACGCTGGCGGCGCAGGGCCGGCACCTGGGCGCGATCGCATCGCTGATGGTGCTGTTCGGGCTCGGCGCGGCGACGCCGCTGCTGGTGCTGGGCTCGCTGTCGCGCGCCACGGTGCAACGCATGCGCGGCCGCCTGCTCGCGGCCGGTCAGCGCGGCAGGACCGCGCTCGGCGTGCTGCTGCTGGTGCTGGGGGTGGCCATCCTCACCGGCTGGGACCGGCGCTTCGAAGCCTGGGCCGTCGACGTGTCGCCGGCGTGGCTGACCGTGCTGACCACGCGCTACTGAGCGGCCGCGCTCACGGCACGAAGCGATAACCGATGCCGGTCTCGGTCACCAAGTGGCGCGGCTGCGCCGGGTCGTGCTCGATCTTCTTGCGCAGCTGCGCCATGTAGACGCGCAGGTAGTGCGTGTCGTGCGCATGCCCCGGTCCCCACACCGACTGCAGCAGCTGGCGGTGCGTCAGCACGCAGTGCGGATGCGCGGCCAGGTGGGTCAGCAGCCGGTACTCGATCGGCGTCACGTGCAGGTTCTCGCCGGCACGCTCGACCGTGCGGCGCGCCAGGTCGATGCGCACGTCGCCGAACTCGACCGCCGCGCCGCTGGCGCCGGGCAAGGCCGCGCTGCGCCGCAGGTGCGCGCGCACGCGCGCCAGCAGCTCGCCCACCGCGAACGGCTTGATCAGGTAGTCGTCGGCGCCGGCGTCGAGCGCCTCGATCTTGTCGGCCTCGTCGCTGCGTGCCGACAGCACCAGGATCGGGATGTTCGACCAGCCCCGCAACTCCCGGATCAGGTCGACGCCGTCGCCGTCGGGCAGGCCGAGGTCGAGCACCAGCAGATCGGGCCGCCGCGTGCCGGCCTCGATCAGCCCGCGCTGCAGCGTCTCGGCCTGGAACACCTCGAACCCTTCGCGCTCGAGCGATTGGCTGACGAAGCGGCGGATCTCGGCCTCGTCCTCCACCACCAGGATGCGCGGCTTTGGCTCCATCACGACGCGCCCTCGCTGCGCGCCGCCTCGCCTTCTGCGACGTCGACGGCCGGCGGTTCGCCGCGCGGCAGCTCGATCGTGAAGCGCGCGCCGCCATCGCGCCGCGTCTCGCCACGGATCGTGCCGGCGTGCGCCTCGACGATCGCGCGGCAGATCGCCAGCCCGAGGCCGACGCCCGGCGTGGCGCTCTCCTTGCGGCCGCGCTCGAACATCTCGAAGATCGCCTGCTCGCGGTGCGGCGGCAGCCCGGGACCGTGGTCGTCGACCGTGATGCGGATGCGCTCGCCCGCCACGCTGGCGCCGATCTCGATCGGCGTGCCGGCGGGCGTGTACTTCTCGGCGTTCTCCAGCAGGTTGCACAGCACGCGCTCGAACAGCACCGGGTCCACGTGCAGCAGCGGCAGGTCTGCCGGCAGCGACACGCGCACGCGGCCGCGCTCGAGCGTGCCGTCCATCGCGCGCAGCGCGCCGCCCACCGCCTCTTCCAGCGGCAGCCATTGGCGGCTCAACTGCACCTGGCCCGATTGCAGGCGCGCCATGTCGAGCAGATTGCTGACCTGCGAGTTCATGCGCAGCGCCGCCTCGCGGATGGCGCGTGCCTGCCCGGCCGGCTGCGCGTCTCCGCCGGCCGCGCCCATCGCCAGCGAGTCGGCCATGCCCACCAGCGCCGCCAGCGGCGTTCGCAGGTCGTGCGAGATCGCCGCCAGCAGCGAGTTGCGCAGACGCTCGGACTCCATCTGCACGGTGCTGGCCTGCGCCACGTTGACGTAGTGGATGCGCTCGAGCGACAACGCCACCAGCGAGGCACAGGTGTCGAGCAGCCGTCGCTGCTCCGGCCCGGCGAGCCGCGCCGGCACGCGCGGCTCGATCGCCAGCACGCCGCGCATGCGCATCGGCGCCTTCAGCGGCAGGTACAGGATCGGCGAGGCCGGCAGCGTGTGCGTGCCCTGGCCCGCCGATTCGGCGTGGTCGAACGCCCACTGTGCGATCGCAGCGTCGGTGCCCGCCGGCAGCGCCGGCGACGGCACCGGCTGCGCCAACCGGTCGTGCGCGTCGGCCACCAGCAACGCGACGCGCGCATCGAACTCCGACTGCATGAAGCGGCTGGCGACCTCGGCCACCTGCTCGACCATCAGCGCGGCCGACAGCTCGCGCGACATCTGGTACAGCGCGCCCATCCGTTGCTCGCGCAACGTCGCCACCCTCGCCTGCCACTTCAGCACCGCGGTGAGCTGCCCGATCACGATCGCCACCGCCAACATCACACCGAAGGTCAGCAGATACTGCGCATCGTGCACGGTGAACGAGTAGCGCGGCGGCACGTACAGGAAGTCGAACGCACCGACGCACAGGAGCGCAGCCAGCACCGATGGCCCGCGCCCATAGAGCACCGCGACGATCACCACCGCGAGCAGAAACAGCATCACGATGTTGGCCAGCTCGAACAACGGCTGCAGCGGCCACGCCAGTGCGGCGGCGAGCGCGCAGATGAGCGCGCTCATCGCGTACGGCTGCCAGCGGATGGGCCTGGACTCGTCCTGCGGCCCGGGCTCGCCGCCGTCGGTGCGTGCCTGACGCGCCGGCAGCGCGATCTGCATCACGTCGAGGTCCTTGCCGAGCACGCCGACGGCATCGACCAGCGCGCGCCGCCACGGCCGCGGCCAGCGCCCGGTGTCGCGGCCGAGCACGACGCGCGACAGGTTGTGGTCGTGCGCGTACTTGACGATCGCCTCGGCCAGCGCGTCGCCGGCCAGCGTGGCGGTGACGGCACCGGCGTCCTCGGCCAGCTTGAGCACCTGCAGCACGCGCTGCCGCGCCGCGTCGGGCAGCCGCTGCAGGCGCGGCGTCTCGACATAGATGCAATGCCACGGCACGTCGAGCTGCGCGGCCAGCCGCGCGGTGGCGCGCACCAGCTTGTCGGAGCGCTCGTCGGGCCCCACGGCCAGCAGCAGCGCCTCGCGCGTCTGCCACACCGGCGCCACCGCCTGCGTGCGCCGGTACTGCTGCACGTCCTCGTCGACGCGGTCTGCGGTGCGGCGCAGCGCCAGCTCGCGCAGCGCGATCAGGTTGCCCTTGCGGAAGAAATTTCGCACCGCGGTGGCGGCCTGCTGCGGCAGGTAGACCTTGCCGTCCTTCAGCCGTTGCAGCAGGTCGTCGGGCGCGACGTCGACGATGACCACCTCGTCGGCCTGGTCGAACACGCGGTCGGGCACGGTTTCCCAGACGCGGATGCCGGTGATGCCGCTGACCACGTCGTTCAGCGTCTCCAGGTGCTGCACGTTGACGGTCGACCAGACGTCGATGCCGGCGTCGAGCAGCTCCTCCACGTCCTGCCAGCGCTTGGGGTGCCGCGAGCCCGGCACGTTGGAGTGTGCGAGTTCGTCCACCAGGATGAGCTGCGGCTTGCGCTTCAAGGCGGCGTCGAGGTCGAACTCCTTCAGCACGCGCTCGCGGTAGTCCACCTCCTTGAGCGGCAGCAGCTCGAGCCCGGCCAGGAGCGCCTGCGTCTCGCTGCGCCCGTGGGTCTCGACGATGCCCACCACGACGTCGACGCCCTGCACCGACAGCGCGCGCGCCGACGACAGCATCGCGTAGGTCTTGCCCACGCCGGCCGACGCGCCGAAGAAGATCTTGAGCTTGCCTCGTTTGGCCTGCGCCTCTTCCTGCTGCAGCCGGCTGAGCAGCTGGTCGGGATCGGGGCGCTGGTCGGTCATCGCACGCTGGCGATCGCGGCCGCTACAGCCAGCCGACGCGGCGGAAGCGGCGGTACAGCAGCACGCACACTGCGGTGATCAGCCCGAGCGCCGCCGGGTAGCCGTACTGCCACTTCAGCTCCGGCATGCCCTCGAAGTTCATGCCCCAGATGCCGGCCAGCGCGGTGGCGGCGGCGAAGATGCCGGCCCAGGCGGCCAGCTTCTTGGTGGTCTCGGTCTCCTCGATCGTCACCATCGACAGGTTCACCTGGGTCGCGGTGACGATGGTCTCGCGCAAGGTGTCGAGGCTGGCGTTGATGCGCAGCAGATGGTCGTAGACGTCGCGCAGGTACTCGCGGTTGTGCTCGCACACCATCGGCACGCGCCCGCTCCACAGCTTTCCGGACGACTCCAGCAGTGGGTTGACGACGTGCTTGACCGTCTGCACGCGCTGCTTCAGCGCGTACAGCTGCTCGATGTTGGAGCGCGCCGAGCCCGGCGTGAAGATCTGCTCCTCGATGCCCTCGACCTCCGACTCGAGCGAATCGATGACCGGGAAGTAGCGGTCGACCACCGCGTCCATCAGCGCGTACAGCACGAAGCCCGGCCCGTTGCGCAGCAGCTCGGGCTCCTGCTCGGTGCGCTGACGCACGCCGAGCAGGCTGTGCTGGCTGCGGTTGCGCACCGACAGCACGAAGTTGGGCCCGGCGAAGATGTTGACCTCGCCGACGCGCAGCTGGTCGACGGCATCGAGCTCCAACGTGTGCAGCACGATGAACAGCGTCCTGTCGTACTCCTCGACCTTGGGCCGCTGGTGGCCGTGCTTGGCGTCCTCCACCGCCAGGTCGTGCAGGCCGAACTCGCCCTGCATCGTGTCGAGCTCCTCGTCGGTGGCATCGCGCAGCGCGACCCAGACGAAGCAACCCGGTCGGGCGAGGTAGTCGCTGATCTGGCGGACCTCGATGTCGGCCAGCTTCTTGCCGTCCTGATAAGCGACACAGTTGATCAGCATGGCGCACCCACCTTGATGTGCGCCTATTCTGACGCCGGGCAGCCGGCTCACCGGGCATGGCCATCCAGCGCCAGGTTGAGTTCGAGCACGTTGACACGAGGCTCGCCGAACAGCCCCAGCCATCGACCCTCGGTGTGCGCGGCGATCAGCGCGCGCACGGCCTCGTCGCCGAGCCCGCGCAGCCGCGCCACGCGAGCGGCCTGGAACTGTGCCGCCGCAACGCTGATGTGCGGGTCGAGCCCGCTGGCCGACGCGGTGACCAGATCGACCGCGATCTCGGCCGTCTGCGCCGGATCGGCCGCCTTCAGCGCATCGATACGCCCCTTGACCGCATCGACCAGCGCCGGGTTCAGCGGCCCCTGGTTCGAACCGCTGGAGTTGGCGGCGTTGTACGGCATCGGTGAGGTCGCCGACGGCCGGCCCCAGAAGTACCGGGGGTCGCTGAAGTTCTGGCCGATCAGCGACGAGCCGATCACCTGGCCGTCGCGGTCGCGCAGCAGGCTGCCCGCTGCCTGCGCCGGAAACGCGACCTTGGCGATGCCGGTGACCAGCAGCGGGTAGACGACGCCGGTGATCGCGCTGAGCAGCACGAACAGCATGACGGCGGGACGAAGGAGCGACTTCATGGCGGGTCTTTCCGCATCAGGACAGGTGCGCGACGGCCAGCAGCACGTCGATCAGCTTGATGCCGATGAACGGCACGACGATGCCGCCGAGCCCGTAGATCAGCAGGTTCTTGCGCAGCAGCGCGGCCGCCCCGATCGGCCGGTAGCGCACGCCTTTGAGTGCCAGCGGAATCAGGAACACGATGATCAGCGCGTTGAAGATCACCGCCGACAGGATGGCCGACTGCGGGCTCGCCAGCTGCATCACGTTGAGCGCCTGCAGCTGCGGATAGGTGGTGACGAACGCGGCCGGCACGATCGCGAAGTACTTGGCGATGTCGTTGGCGATGCTGAAGGTGGTGAGCGCGCCGCGCGTCATCAGCATCTGCTTGCCGGTCTCGACCACTTCGATCAGCTTGGTCGGGTTGCTGTCGAGGTCGACCATGTTGCCGGCTTCCTTGGCAGCCTGCGTGCCCGAGTTCATCGCCACCGCGACGTCGGCCTGCGCCAGCGCCGGCGCGTCGTTGGTGCCGTCGCCGGTCATCGCCACCAGCCGGCCTTGGCTCTGCTGCTCGCGGATGAGCTTGAGCTTGGTCTCCGGGGTAGCCTCGGCGAGGAAATCGTCGACCCCGGCTTCCGCCGCGATCGCCGCGGCCGTCAGCGGGTTGTCGCCGGTGATCATGATCGTGCGCAACCCCATCGTGCGGAAGCGCGCGAAGCGCTCCTTGATGCCGCCCTTCACGACGTCCTTGAGATGCACCACTCCCAACACCCG
>DATIFD010000310.1:0-8469 GCA_035455385.1 Burkholderiaceae bacterium | reverse complement strand
GTCACACCCCCGGCGGCAGCAGCGAGCGCGGCAGTGAGTGCGCTGCAGAGCTTCACCGGCGGCCCCACGATCGAGGCGGCGTTTGCACCGGTCGATGCCGACACCGGCGCCTTCGAGTTCTCGCTGCCGGTGGATGCACCGCAGAAGGCGGCCTACACCGGCACGCCGGGCACCCAGCCCCCGGGGGCGGTGACGTTCACCGCGGATCCAGCCCGGGCCGGCTTGTACACGGTGAAGGCCACGGTTGACGGCACCACGAAGTCGCAGGACGTCGACGCCAAGGCCGCTGTGCCGCCCATCGTCTTCGCGTTCCCGTGATCGTGCGAACATTCGGCTCGACGACCCGAGGAGCTGTGATGCATCGATGGATTCGCCGCGCGTCGCGAGGCCTGGCCGCCCTGGTATTGCCGGGGGCGCTGACCTCACCGGCGGCCGCGCAGGTCGGCGTCGGCGTGTCGGTAACGATCAACCAGCCCGGCGTTTACGGCCGCATCGACATCGGCAACATGCCGCCGCCCCCGATCATCCTGCCGCAGCCGGTCGTGATCGCGCCGAGTCCGGTGGCGGTGTATCAGCGGCCGGTGTACCTGTACGTGCCGCCGGGCCACCAGAAGAACTGGGCCAAGTACTGCGCCCACTACGCGGCCTGTGGCCAGCCGGTGTACTTCGTGCAGGAAGCCTGGGTGCGCGAGCGCTGGGAGCGATACGAGCACGAGCATCCTTCGCACGGCAAGAAAGGCAAGGGAAAGGGCAAGGGTCGGCACGACTGAAGACGGTCAACCGTCGTGCGGTCCAGCCGGTAGCGGGCACGATCGCCCCTGGTCGACGCGGCGAGCAAACCGTCTCTCGCATCGACCCGGTCGCCGCCATGGGCTCGGCGGGATGACCGGCTCCCTCCCCAAGTCCAGGCCGCCTCACGCCGCGGCAGCCAAGGCGCGGCGCGGCCGGTGCACCGTCACGAGGTACAGCAGGCCGAGCACCAGGAGGTTGGCCAACCCGCCGAGTGATGCGTTGGCGAACGAGGGTCCGTAGCTGCCACACAGGTCGAAGAACAGACCACCCTGCCAACCGCCGAGCGCCATGCCGAACCAGCCGAAGAACATCACCAGGCCGATCGACAGGCCGGTGCGCTGCGGCGGCGAGTACTCCCGCGCACACAGGATGAAGGCCGTCATCGAACCGCTGAACACCAGGCCGAACGCCGCCGACAACAGGTAGAGCTCGGCTCGCGTCTGCATCAGCGGGAACAGCGCCGCCAGCGCGGTCTGCCCGGCCGAGGCGACGACGTAGCTCTGCAGGTTGCCGACGCGGTCGGCAAGGCGGCCGAACGCCAGCCTGCCCGCCATGCCGCACACCATCATCACGGCCAGCAGCCCCGCCGACTCGCGCCCGCCCAGGCCGAGGTCGGATCCCAGCGCGGCCACGTGCACGATCGGCGTGCCCATGCAGACGCAGCAGAAGAACACGGCCACGCACAGCCAGGCCAGCAGCCACGACGGCGACGCAGCGAAGCGGCGGCCTTGCTGGACCGCCGCGGGCGCGGCCACCGGGCGCGGTGGATTGCGGATCCGCAGTGCCAGCGGGACCATGACCGCCAGCGACAGCACGCCGAGCGTCAGGTAGGCGTGGCGCCAGTCGAGCACCTGCACGAGTAGGCGCGCCAGGAACGGCATGACCCCTTGGCCGAACGCACCGCCGGCCGAGACCAGGCCGATCGCCAGCCCCGGCCGCCGTGGCATCCACAGCGCAGCCAGGCTGTTCAACGGCGCCATGATGGCGCCGAGACCGAACACCCCCAGCAGCGCGTGGTACACGTAGAGCTCGGTCGTGCTGTGCAGCGTCGACAGCAGCAGGAACGCGACGCCGGGTGCGAACGCGCCGCACAGCAGCACGCGGCGGATCGGCACGCGGTCGGCGAAATGGCCCATCACGATGCCACCGACGCCGGTGCCGAAGGTGGCGATCGAGTAGGCCAGTGACAGGTCGGCGCGTGGCCAGTGGAACTCCGTGCCCAGCGGCAGCAGGAACACCGCGACGTTGTTGATCGCGCCGAAGCCCATGGCGACCAGCAGCGCAGAGGCGGCCACCATGAGCCAGGCCACGCGCGGTTCGTGGTCGGGCGGACGATGCGGCTCGGTCATGCGGGTCTCCCTGGGTTCCGGCGTCGTCGCCGGGGTGATGCAACGCGCGCCGCGGCGCGCCATCACCGTTCAACGCGCTGCCCCGCGCCGTCCGGCTGTGGGCAAGGCCGCGCCCGAGTTTCAGCGGTAAGAATCGTTCAGGCGACCAGCGGCCTGACAGCGTTCAGCGACACGCTGCGCACGCCGTACCGGCGACCGGCCTCGCGCGCGTTGTCCTGGATGAACTCGCAGCGCTCGCTGGGCAGCGCGCGCTCGACACGCAGGCCCTGCTTCTTCGATGGCGCCTCGCGGAAGACCGCCGGCTTGTCGCGGCCCGTCTCTCCGGCCGTGGCGCAACGACGCGTGTTCTACGTTCTCAGCTCGACGCAGTCAGCACCACGCGCCCGACGACCTTGCCCGCGCGCAAGTCGCCGAGTGCGGCACTCACCTCGTCCAGGGGACGCGTGCGGATCGGCACCGGCGGCATGCCGGTGCGGTTGACCAGCTCGAGCAGCTCGGCGATCTCGCCGTGGCTGCCGACATACGAGCCGCGCAGCGTCATCGCGCGCAGCGGCAGGAACGGCGTCGGCACCGTGACGTCGCCGCCGAACAGGCCGACCACAACGACCGTGCCGCCCTTGGTGATCGACCCGATCGCCAGGTTCACGGTCTGGCTCGAGCCGACGAAGTCGATCACGCCCCAGGCTCCGCCGCCGGTGGCCGCGTGCACCTGCTTGACCGCGTCGGGTGCCGCGCCGTCGATCGCGCGCGCGGCACCTGCGGCCAGCGCGGCCTCGCGCTTGGCCGCGTCGATGTCGACCGCAATCACTTCCTTGGCGCCCATCTTGCGGGCCAGTGCCACGCCCATCAGGCCGACACCGCCGGCGCCGATGATGACCAGCGGCTCGTCCTTCAGCATCGCCTGCAGCTTCTTCAGCGCCGAGAACGCGGTGACGCCCGAGCAGGCCAGCGGCGCCGCGTCGCGCGGCGAGAGCTTGCCGATGTCGAACAGGTGCCGCGGATGCGGCACCACCAGGTGCGTGGCGTAGCCACCCTGCGCATACACGCCGATCGACTGCGGCTTGACGCACAGGTTCTCCTCGCCGCGCCGGCACACCTTGCACTGGCCGCAGCCGATCCACGGGTTCACCAGTCGCACGTCGCCCACCTTGACGCCGCTGGCCTCGGGCCCGACCGCGATCACCTCGCCGACGTTCTCGTGCCCCATCGTCAGCGGCAGCTTGATGCCGCGCTCCACCAGGTTGAGCCGCTTGCCGCCGCCCACCTCGTAGTAGCCGTCCCAGATGTGCAGGTCGGAGTGACAGACGCCGGCGGCGAGCATCTTCATCAGCACCTGCGTACCCTGCGGCGTCGGCGTCTCGCCCTCGGCGAGCTTGAGCGGCGCGCCGCATTCGCAGACCTGGTAGCTGCGCATTCTCATGTTGAGTCTCCTGTGGCGAGCCGATGGCGGCGTAGCTTACTCCGCGCACTGCCACCCGGCCGCCAACGGCCTCGATCCCCCACGGAGGCCCGTAGCCCTTGAATTGCCGTGCCCAAGTCGCGATGATTTCCGCCCACGCCATGCGGAGGCTACCGATGAAGAATCCACCTGCTCTGTTCGCCGGCCTTACCCTATGCCTGGCAGCAAGCGCCGCAGTCGCGACCGATCTGTACCCGTGGCGCAACCACGCTGCGCCCTTCAGCTTCCAGTTCGGCAACGAGATCGACGGTCACCAGCAGACCCGGCAGACTCGGGACGGCAGCCTGTTCGGGTTCTTCTACGTCAGGTTCACCGGCGTCGTCACACGGGACCGCTACGGCGTCGCCGCGCATGTGAACTGCAACGCCTTCTCCGACTGCACCGTCGGCTGGACCCTGAGCGGCAAGCCTTTGCAGGGAACCTACCTGTACCAGGTCAACGACGATCACCCGGTCTTTCTCGTGGCGCGACCCGACATTCCGCAGCCCGGCGCGTTCGTGCACTTTCACTGGCTCGGTCAGCTCGCGTTCACGCAGGCACAGCCCGGCTATCTGCTGCAACTGACGGGCGTCGATCGCTTCTGCTTCATCCACCACAACGCTGAGAGCGCAACGCCTGATCGCACATGCCGCGACAACGGCGGCGTCAACGTCGACCCGGGGATCGACGCAGCCACGCATCTGAACGTCGTAGCCAGCCGACCTCCCAACCTCTAGATCGCGCCGGTGCCGCCTGAGCGGTCACCGAGGTGGGCCGGGTCGGCTCGCGTCGGCCTCACGGACCCGCCTTCTCCATCTCGCCGTAGGCGTGGTTCATCCACAGCTTCAGGCGCTGGCGTTCCATGATGCCCAGCACCGGGCCGTCGGCGCTGGACGCCGAGTTCTTCGCCGCCCAGAAGCTGCTGTTGCGCGCGTCGATCTTCTGCACCAGCGGGCCGTGCAGCTGCTTGAGGTCGATCACGTGGGCGCCCAGGCTCACCGCGCGCTGGAGCTGGCCCGACTTCTCCAGCTGGCCGAAGTCGCTGCCGCGCAACTGGTTGCGCACCACCACATAGTGCACGCGGTGGCCGAAGCGGTCGAGCAGCTTGGCCAGCAGATCGACCGAGTCGCGGCCGCTGTCCATCACGTGCCAGTACTTGAGCGTGAAGCCCGACAGGTTGCCCATGTCGAGCACGCCCGACTCGTCCATCCACTTCACCAGCGGCTCGTGGGTCTGAGCAGCCAGGTCCACCAGCACGCGCACGCCGGCGCGCTCCATCGCCGCCTCGACGATGCGGTCGAGCGCCTCGTAGCGGTCGACCAGCGCTTCCGACGCATAGTCGGCATAGAAGCGCCGCAGCGAGCCGTGCGAGCGGTCGGTGTCGAAGCCGACGAACGGCCACTCGTTGTCGATGAAGAACTGCGCCAGCACGCGCGCGACCATCGACTTGCCCACCCCGCCCTTCTCGCCGCCGATGAGGTGGATAACCGAGGTGGGGTTGTTCTCGAGTGTGGGGATCTGCATGGCGCTGCGCGGTGAGCGGTGGGTGCCGCCCATTGTGCACCGCGCCCCGATCAGCGGATCTTCGCCGACTCCGCCTCCATCTGCGTGACCAGCGCGTCGAGCTGGTCGATCACCGACTGGATCGTCGCGCGCTGCGTCAGGTCGACACCGGCCTTCTGCAACTGCTTCATCGGCTGGTCGTTGCCGCCGCTCTTGAGCAGCGTCAGGTAGCGCTCGGTCGCGGCCTTGCGCGATTCGGGCGTGCCGGTGGCCATGGCCTTGAACAGCTGCGCCGACGACGCGAAGCAGGTGGCGTACTGGTACACGTAGTACGGCGAGTTGAAGAAATGCGAGATGCGCGCCCAGGTGTCCTCGTAGAACGGATCGAGCGTCATCGCGTCGCCGTAGTACGCGCGCGCAGTGTCGCCGTAGAGCTTGCGCAGCACCGCCGTCGTGATCGGCTGGCCCTGCTCGACGAGCCGGTGCGCCTGCAGCTCGAAGTCGGCGAACATCACCTGCGTGTAGTAGGTACCGACGATCGAGTCGGCCGCGTGCTGCAGCAGCAGGAAGCGCTCCTTCGGGTCGGTGGTGCGGCGCAGCAGCTCCTCGAGCAGGAAGCGCTCGTTGGTGGTCGAGGCCACCTCGGCGACGAAGATGGTGTAGTCGGAGGTCGCGAACGGCTGGTTCTCGTACGACAGCACCGTGTGCATCGCGTGGCCGCCCTCGTGGGCGAAGGTGAACACCGCGTCGAGCGTGTCGTTGTAGTTCAGCAGCTGGTACGGGCCGACGCCGTACACGCCGGCGCTGTAGGCGCCGCTGCGCTTGCCCGGGCTCTCGTAGACGTCGATGCGGCCGCCGCTGACGAAGCGGCGGTATTGCGACACGTAGTCGGCTCCGAGCGGCGCCACCGACGCCAGCGCCAGCTCGCGCGCCGTCTCGTACGAATAGGTCTTGTCGCTCTTGTACAGCGGCAGCGAGCCGTCGTAGGGGTGGTAGGTGTCCAGCCCGAGCAGCTTCTTGCGCAGGCGGAAGTAGCGCTGCAGAGGCGCCACGCCCGCGCGCGTGGCCTCGATCAGCGTCTCCACCACCTGGCGCGGCACCGCGTCGGAATCGAGCGCGGCGTCGAGCGTGGTGGGAAAGTTGCGCGCCTGCGCGATGAACCAGTCGCGTTGCAGCACGCCGTTGTAGACCGCGGCGTAGGTGTGCGCGGTGGTCGCGTAGGCACCCAGGTGCGCCGCGGCCGCCTTGGCGCGGTCGGCCTGGTTGCGGTTGCTCTCGAGCAGCGCGTAGTAGCTGGCCGGCGACAGCGTGGCGCTGCTGCCGTCGGCCAGCGTGATGGTCGGGAACTTGATGTCCGACGTGCTCAGCTCGGAGTAGGTCTCGCGCGGCGTGCCGTTGAAGCGACCGGCCAGCGACATCAGATGCTCGCCCTTCTCGTCGAGCACGTGCGCCGCCTTGCGATACGCCTCGAGGATGGGAAAGCGATAGGGGCTCAGCGCCGGCGTCTGGTCGAGCCAGCGCTCCATCGTGGCCTGCGGCACGGTCAGCAGCTCGGGCGTGAACCACGCGGTGGCGGTGTCGAACTTTGCGAACAGCGCACCCACGCGCTGGAAGCGCCCGGCTACCGCCTGGTCGCGCGTATCGACGTCGCGCTGCAGCTGCGGGTAGCGGTACAGCCGGTACTGCAGCTTGCCGATCTCGTCGAACGCAAGGTAGGCCTTCAGCACCGCGTCGGGTCCGTTCTTCAACGTACCCTTGAGCGCCGCGAACGCGTCGGTCTTGGCCTCCATGTCGCGCATGCCGGCTTCCCATGCGTCCCAGTTGGGATAGATCGGATTGAAATCCCAGCGGAATTCGGCGGGGATGTCGCTGCGGTTGCGCGGTGCCTTGGCGGCGGGGGTGGAGGTCTGGGCCACTGCGTTGAAGGTCATGGCCGCCATCAGTCCGACGGTCGGCCAGAGGAGTCGGTTGCTCATGCCACCATTGTGTCAGCGGCAGCGAGACGGCCGCGGGCCGCCCGCCATCACGACGGGCACCGAAAACGTGCAACGCCACCGGCCTCAGGCCGGCCCGAGCACCGACGTGACGGCCTCGCCGACGCGCTCGACCATGCGGTCGAGCATGTCTTCGCCGATGACGAACGGCGGGCCGAGGTAGACCTGGTCGCCGCGACCGCGCGTGATCACGCCGCGCTCGCGCAGCGCGGCGAGCACCTGCGGCCCGACCTTGCGCGCCGCATCGAACGGGCGCTTCGTCGCGCGGTCTTCGACCAGCTCCAGCGTGGCCATCAGCCCGAGCCCGCGGATGTCGCCCACGTGCGGATGCGCGCCGAGCAGCCGGCGCAAGCCGGCGTGCATGCGTTCGCCCAGGTGCGCCGCGCGCTCGACCAGCCGCTCGCGCTCCAGCACGTCGAGCGTGGCCAGCGCCACCGCGCAACTCACCGGGTGGCCGCTGTAGGTGTAGCAGTGCATCCAGGTGTCGCCGGGGCGGTCGAACGCCGCGGCGACCTTGTCGGACACACCGACGCCGCCCAGCGGCACGTAGCCGCTGGTGATGCCCTTGGCGAACTGCACGAGGTCGGGCTCGACGCCCGCATGCTCGAGACCGAACATGCGCCCGGTGCGGCCGAAGCCGGTGATGACCTCGTCGGCGGCGAACAGCACGTCGTGGCGGTTGCAGATCTCGCGGATGCGCCGGAAGTAGCCCGCCGGCGGCACGTACGAGCCGCCGCCCATCACCGGCTCGGCGAGGAACAGCGCCACCGAGTCCGGCCCTTCGGCCAGGATGGCGCGCTCCAGTTCGTCGGCGGCGGCCGTCTCGGGGTCGGCCCCCGCCGGCACCACGTAGCGGTAGCGGTCGTGGTTGGGGATGTGCGCAAAGCCGGGCATGCGCGGCTCGAACGCCGGCCAGTAGGCCGGCATGCCGGTGGCGCACATCGCCGCCAGCGTCACGCCGTGGTAGCCGCCCATCACGCTGATGGTCTTGTACTTGCCCGGCTTGCCCTGGGTCTTCCAGAAATAGCGCGCGATCTTGATCGTGCTGTCGGTGGACTCGCCGCCGCCCGACGTGAGGAAGAAGCGGTTGATCGACGGGTAGCACAGCGCGGCCAGCCGCTCGCCGAGCGCCAGTGCCTGCGGGTTGGCGTTGCCGGCGTAGCCCGAGCAGTACGGCAGCGTCAGCATCTGCGTCGACGCGGCATCGGCCAGCTCGGGCCGGCCATGGCCCAGCGTGACGTTCCACAGGCCCGACATCGCGTCGATGTAGCGCTGGCCGTCGGCATCGATGATCTCGCAGCCCTCGCCCCTGACCCACATGTTGCCGGCGCGGTGCGCGGCCTCGTTGTGCAGCGAGTGCACCAGCGCACCGAGGTCGCGTTGCAGCAGTTCC
>DATIFD010000309.1:0-2046 GCA_035455385.1 Burkholderiaceae bacterium | reverse complement strand
AAGGGCGGATGCATGAAGGCGGTCTGCATGTTGACCGCCAGCATCACCCCGAACCAGATCGGGTCGATGCCGAGCTTGTAGGCGATGGGGCCCACCAGCGGCACGACGATGAAGGCGATCTCGAAGAAGTCGAGGAAGAATGCCAGCACGAACACCAGCAGGTTGACCGCGACCAGGAAGCCAAGCGCGCCGCCGGGCAGCCGGCTGAACAGGTGCTCGACCCAGACGTCGCCGTCGAGCCCGCGGAACACCAGGGTGAAGATGGTCGAGCCGATGAGGATGAAGATGACGAAGGTGGTCAGCCGCGTCGTGCTGTCCATCGCCTGCGCCAGTTGCAGGCGGGTCAGCCGCCCGCGCGCCAGTGCCAGCAGCAGTGCGCCGGCCGCGCCCATCGCGCCGCCCTCGGTCGGGGTGGCGACGCCGAGGAAGATGGTGCCGAGCACCAGGAAGATCAGCACCAGCGGCGGCAGCAGCGTGGTGAGCACCCGCCCCAGCAGCGCCGTGCCGTGCAGGGTGCGCGCGGAAGCCGGCATGGCGGGGGCGGCGTGCGGTCGCGCCAGCGTCAGGACGAACACATAGGCCAGATACAGCCCGACCAGCGCCATGCCGGGCAGCAGTGCGCCCTTGTACATGGCGCCGACCGGGGCGCCGAGCTGGTCGGCCAGCACGATCAGCACCAGCGACGGCGGAATGATCTGCGCCAGCGTGCCCGAGGCGGCGATGACGCCGGAGGCCAGCCGCTTGTCGTAGCCGTAGCGCAGCATCACCGGCATCGAGATCAGGCCCATCGCGATCACCGAGGCGGCGACCACGCCGGTGGTGGCCGCGAGCAGCGCGCCGACGAGGATCACCGCGTAGGCCAGACCGCCGCGCAGAGAGCCGAACAGCTGGCCGATGGTGTCCAGCAGGTCCTCGGCCATGCCGGAGCGTTCGAGGATCAGGCCCATGAAGGCGAAGAAGGGGATGGCGAGCAGGGTCGGGTTGGCGACGATGCCGTAGACGCGCTCGGGCAGCGCCTGCAGCAGCGAGACGTCGAAATGCCCGGCGGCGATGCCGATGCCGGCGAACAGCAGGCCGTTGGCCGCGAGCGCGAACGCCACCGGGTAGCCCAGCAGCAGGAACACCACCAGGCCGAGGAACATCAGCGGCGCCATGTTGGCCAAAAGCACGGCCGCCATCACACCTCTTCTTCCGGCGCTTCGCGCGGCAGCACGAGATGGCCGCTCAACACGCCGAGCCGCTTGATCACTTCGGCCACCCCCTGCAGGGCGAGCAGGCCGAAGCCCAGCGGCAGCAGCAGCTTCACCGGCCAGCGCGCGAGGCCGCCGGCGTCGGGCGACAGTTCGTGCGTGACCCAGGCCTGGTGGAACATCGGCCACGACAGCCACATGAGCAGCCCCGCCATCGGCAGCAGGAACACGAGGCCGCCGACGAGGTCGACCCAGGCCTGCCCGCGCGGCCCCAGGCGGTTGTAGAAGATGTCGATGCGCACGTGGCCGTTGTGCTTCCGCGTGTAGCCGGCACCGAGCAGGAACATCGCGCCGAACAGGTACCACTGGATTTCCAGCCAGGCGTTGGAACTCTCGCCCAGCGCATAGCGCGCCAGCGCGTTGCCCGCCGAGATCAGCGTGGCCGCCAGCACCAGCCAGATGACGAGGCGGCCGACGCTTTCGGTCAGCGCGTCGATCAGGCGGGCCAGGGCGAGCAGGGGCTTCACAGCGCGCCGGCTTCCCTGAGGAATTCGTCCAGCCGTTCGGCGACCTGGCGGTAGCCGGCGGCGTTGGCGTGGATGGGGTCGGACTTGAGGCGGGCGTCCTTCAGCACGTCGTTGAAGGCGTCGTCTTCCAGCGGCAGCCTCATGTCCCTGGCGACGCGCGCGTAGAAGTCCGGCGCGCCGCCGAACAGCCTGGGCTCGGGCACGCCGATCAGCACGACCTCGGCGCCGCTGGCGCGGATGGTCTGCACCAACAGGCGCAGGTTGTTCTCGGTCGTCGCGGCGGGCTCCTTTCTCAGCATGTCGTTGCCGCCCAGGCACAGCAGCACCAG
>DATIFD010000308.1:0-3717 GCA_035455385.1 Burkholderiaceae bacterium | reverse complement strand
GCACGGAGACGGGAAAGCCGACGGTCGTGGTGTCGTGCGCGACGCTGACCCAGGCCGAGATCGACGCGCTCGGCGACCAGGACCGCATGCGGGGTGCGCCGGCGGTGGTCAACGGCGTTTCGCTGAACGACAACGTGCCCGCGTCGTACGCGCTGTACATGTTCGACCCCGCGCTGAAGACGTTCCAGATCGTCGCCGCGCCGCCGCCGGGCTTCATGTACGTCGACGGCATCGCGCTGCAGGCGCGCCCGGTGCCTCAGGTGGCCGCGCCGACGCTGGTCGATCCGGTGCTGGCGGCGCAGGACAAGGCGCTGATCGAGGTGCGCAGCGTCTACGACACCGACGGCCTCGGCCGCATGGCCGAAGTCATGTTGGCTGCAGCCGACAAGCCCGCGGCTTGCAACAACGTCGGCATCGCGCAGACCACGCCGATCGATCCGCTGGACACGCGCGCCACCGTGGCCGACGTCGCCAAGATCAAGGATCCGGCCCAACAGGCCTACGGCTGCGCGCCGGCGCGCTTCGTGCGGGCCACCCGCGCGGTGGCCCCACCGTCGTCGGGCATGGGCCTGCGCAGCGCGATCGGCGAGACCGATTTCGAGCAGGTGCAGATCCTCGGCTACGCGCCGGTCGAGCCCGACGGCTCGTTCAAGCTGCAGGTTCCGGCCGACACGCCGCTGGCGCTGTCGATCGTCGACGCCAAGGGACGCAGCATCCAGACCCACCTCAACTGGATCCAGGTGCGCCCCGGTGAGCGCCGCACCTGCGACGGTTGCCACAGCCCGCGTCGCGGCGGCTCGCTGAACTCCGGCGAAGTGGTCAATGCCACGCCGGCGGGCGTGTCGCCTGCGCTGTGGAGCCAGCACCAGTCCGGCGAGACGATGGCCTCGATGCGCGCTCGCCTGTACAGCGCGGGCAACCCGATGGGTGATGCCACCAACCCGCTGCAGCTGCAGGCCGACATGATCTACGCGGACGTATGGGCCAACGGCCCGGGTGCGGTGGCGCGCGCGTCGATGGACATCAAGTACACCGGCAACGCCAACGCGGCCGACGACCTGGCCACCGCGGTGCCGACCAATGGCCTCATCAACTACCCCACGCACATCGCGCCGCTGTGGACGCGCGACCGCGGCACCAACACCTGCACCAACTGCCACAGCGACACGGCCAAGCTCGATCTGCGCTCGACCACCTCGGGCACGGGCCGGCTCACGTCGTACGAGGAACTGCTGGTCGGCGATCCGGTGATCGACCAGACCACAGGTCTGCCGCAGATCCAGATCCGCGAGGGCGAGCCCGAGGTCGTGCGCGGCGTGCCGCTGGTCGACAACATGCTCGGCAACGCGGTGGGCATGACGCGCGGCAGCCGCCTGGGCGAGATCCTCTACGGCGAGGACCTGATGGCGAGCGCCGAGGCGCGCACGACGCACCCGAACCCGCCGTCGAGCCACGCGGGGATGCTCAACAAGGCCGAGCTGCGTCTGGTGACCGAGTGGATGGACTTGGGCGGCCAGTACTTCAACAACCCGTTCGACGGCGGCGTCGCCACCGTCAACCCGCTGGACGAGACGGTGTTCGACTCCACGGTCCACCCGATCCTGATGAGCACCTGCGCGGCCAGCTGCCACCAGGCCGGCGGCATCCAGGGCTCGACCGTCGCCCCGGGCACCTCGTTCCAGGGCAATCGATTCGTGCTGACGGGCAGCCCGGAGGGTGACTTCAACGTCACGCTGTCGATGATCTCCGACACCTGCAACCCGGCATCGAACTACCTGCTGTCGCGGCCATCGACCGCGCCGCACCCGTCGGGCGCCGCGTCTTCGGCGGCCGTGCCGTTGCCGGCCAACAGCGCCAACTACAGCGCGATCAGCAACTGGATCGCCGCCGGCTGCAGCGCGCAGACCGCCAACGCGAGGACGAACAGACGATGACGGACAACACGCAGCGGACCCGGCGGTCCGCTGCGGCGGTGCGTGGCACCGTCGCAGCGGCCGCGGCCGTCTTGGGGCTGGCCTCGTGCGGAGGCGGCAGCAGCAATCCGCTGGACAACCCCAGCACCCTGCAGAACCCCACGCTCGCCGGCAACCAGCGGCTGAGGTTTTCGTACTTCCAGACCTGCGTGTTCCCGGTGTTCCTGAAGCAGCTGCCGATCCAGTTCGCCAACGGCACGACGGCGGTCAACACCTGCGCGGCGTCGGGTTGCCACGACAACACCAATGGCACCGGCGGCGCATTTCGTGTCATAGGCAACGCGCAGCCGATCGACCTCAGCAATCCGGCCAATACCGCGGACATCATCAAGGCCAGCGACATGTACAAGAACTTCTACTCGGCGCAGGGCGAGGTGGTGTTCGGATCGCCGATGACCTCGCGCATCCTGGCCAAACCGATGGTGAACGGCGTGCTGCACGGCGGTGGTCTGGTGTTCGCGAACGCGCAGGATGCCAACGCGCGACTGATCCTGTACTGGATCAACAACCCAGCGCCGTCCGGGCAGGACGAGTTCGCCGATCCCGCTTTCGGCTTCACACCGGGCAACCCGCCCACCTGCAACAGCCAATGACCCTGCTCCTGGCGAACCGGGCCCTGGGGTGCCGGGAGCTTGTGACCTTCATCACCGCATGTCTCGCGATCGCGATGCTCGGCTTGTTGGGCGCGCCGCCCGCGCATGCGGCCGACGAGCCCGAGCGGCTGCGCGTGGCCGACCCCTACCTCGAATTGCACACGGGCCCCGGGAGGGGCTTTCCGGTCTTCTTCGTGGTGGCGCGCGACGAGTGGGTCGAGGTGCAGCTGCGCTCGACCGACTGGTTCAAGGTGCGCACCGACGGCGGCAAGGAGGGCTGGGTGCACCGCTCGCAGCTGGCCAACACCTTCACGGCGGCCGGCACACCCAAGAGCTTCCGCGACGTCGCGCTCGACGACTACCTGTCGCGCCGGCTGCAGATGGGCGCGGCGTGGGGCGAGTTCAAGCACGAGCCGATGCTCAAGCTGTGGACCAGCTACCGGATGTCGGAAACGCTGCACCTCGAGGGCACGATCGGCCAGGTGCAGGGCACTTTCTCCGGCACCGACATCTGGCACATCAATCTGCTGGCCGAGCCGCTGTCGGACGTGCGGCTGTCGCCGTTCTTCTCGATCGGCGTGGGCAAGTTCAAGAACCTGCCCAACACCACGCTGGTCGGTGCGCTGCCCGTCAACGCCAACCTGTCCAACGCCTCGGTCGGCGTGCGCTACTACCTGACCGACCGTTTCATCGCGCGCGCCGACTACACGCTGTACACCGCCTTCGTCGGCGACACGCGCACCGGCGAGTACCGGGCCTGGACGCTCGGCCTGGCCTTCTTCTTCTGAGCTGACCGCCATGCGCACCCTTGCCGTCGCCTTCGCACTCGCCGCCGCCAGCAGCTGGAGCGCTGCACAGACCACGCCCGCGCCGCAGCCGGGCAACGACCAGGTGATCCAGCCGCAGGTCGAGCGGCGCGAGGTCAAGCTGCCGAAGTACCCGTCGAAGGATTTCGAGATCGGCGGCTACCTCGGCACCTACGCGATGCAGAACTTCGGCTCCAGCCTGGTGGCCGGCGTGCGGTTGGGCTACCACATCAGCGAGGACTTCTTCGTGCACGCGGTGTACGGGCAGACCAAGGTCAGCGACGAGAGCTTCCGCCAGATCCTGCCCGGCGGCATCTTCGCGCAGCCCGAGGAGACGCTGAAGTA
>DATIFD010000307.1:0-11496 GCA_035455385.1 Burkholderiaceae bacterium | reverse complement strand
GACCGCGAGCAGCTGCTGTTCACCTCGCGCGTGATCTCGGTGGGCGAGATGGCGACCACACTCGCGCACGAACTGAACCAGCCGATCGGTGCTGCCGCCAACCTGCTGCGCGGGCTGCGTTCGCGGCTGGCGCGGCGCCGCGCAGCGCTGAACGCGGAGGAGTCCGCCGCACTGGACCGCACGCTCGAACAGGTGATGTTCGCGGCGCGAATCATCGCGCGCATCCGCGAGTTCACCCATTCGCACCAGCCGCGCCATGCGCGACTCGACCTGGCCGCGCTGCTGCGCTCCAGCGCGTCGCTGCTCGACTGGGACCTGCGGCGCAGCCATGCCGCACTCTCGCTCGAGCTGCCCGCCGAGCCCGTGCCGGTGCAGGGCGACGAGGTGATGCTGCAGCAGGTGGTGGTCAACCTGATGCGCAACGCGCTCGATGCGCTGCGCAGCGACCCACCCGCCGCGCCGCTGGTGGCGCTGCGCCTGCTGGTGCGCGCGCAGGAGGTCGAGGTGCAGGTGTGCGACAACGGCTGCGGTCTCGATGACGCTGCGGCGGCCAAGCTGTTCGTGCCGTTCGCGTCGACCAAGCCGTCGGGCATGGGCATCGGGCTGTCGATCTGCCGCTCGTTCGTCGAGCTGCACCAGGGGCGGCTGTGGTTCAGCCGCAATGCCGAGCGCGGCGCCACCTTCCACGTCAGTTTGCCGAGGGCGGCCGCCGCTGCCACGGTCCCATCCGCATGAGGCCATCATGAGCAACCGCACCATCTACATCGTCGACGACAACGTCGAGTTCCTCGATTCGACGCGCTTCTGGCTCAGTGGCGCGGGCTTCGACGTCAAGACCTGCAGCGACCCGCGCGAGGCCATCGAGGCCCTGGCGCAACGCGATCGCAGCGAGCCGGCCTGCCTGATGCTCGACGTGCGCATGCCGCACCTGTCGGGCCTCGACGTGCACGACGCCCTGCACGAGCGCGACGCGCTGCTGCCGGTGATCTACATGAGCGGCCACGCCGACGTGCCGCTGGCCGTGCAGGCGATGCGCAAGGGCGCGGTCACGCTGCTGGAGAAGCCGTTCGACGAGGGTGCGCTGGAAGCCGCCATCGAGCACGCGTTCCGCGAGCCGGCGCCGGTGCAGGCTGCCGCCGCAATCGACGCCGTTCCGGCCGATCCTGCCGAGGACGAGGCCCGCGCCCGCTTTGCAGCGCGCGAGGCGCGCCTGACGCCGCGCGAGCGCCAGGTGCTGTCGTTCGTGATCCAGGGCGTGTACAACAAGAACATCGCAGATCGGATCGGCCTTTCGATCAAGACGGTCGAGTTGTACCGGGCGCGGGGCATGGGCAAGCTGCAGGCGCGTTCGGTGGCCGAACTGACCCGCATGATGGTGACACGGCAGGCCTGAGATGGAATTCCTCTTGGACGACGACCTCGACAACCTGGCGCCGCCGGTTGCCGAGCCGGCCGCGGCCGACCTGTCGAACGGCAACGTGGACGACGGCGTCGGCGACGATCCGCCGCCGCAGGACCCGGTGCCGCCGGACGCCGCGTGGTTCGAGGCGGCGTCGCCGTTCGGTCCGGTGTCGCTTTGCGTGCAGAACGGGGGCTTGGTGCGGCACGCTGCCGCCGCCGCGGTTGCACTGCAGCAATCGGGCCCGTTGCTCGACTCGCTGGACGACTGGACCGCGCTCGAACTCGACTGGCGCTGGACAGCCGTGCCGCAGGCGGCCGACGCCGGCAGCCACGTCGTGGTCCGGTGGCCCGCCGAGGAGACTTCACCGATCACCGCGCACCTGGTGCTGCCCTGGTCGCTGGTTCGCCACCTGCCCGCTCCGACCGGCATCTTGGCCGACGGGGTGCACTGGGAGCCCGCGCAGGCGACGGTAGTCGTCGCGCGACTGGCACTGGGCAGCGATGAGTTCGCGGCCCTGGAGCCCGGTGGCGCGGTCGTGCTGCCCGACTCGATGCGCCCGGACTGGCGCGGGGTGTTGCGCGCCGCCGGCGAGCCGTCGGAGGCTGGCGCACCCCTCGTGCTGGCGCCGCCGCATGCCCCGCAGGTGGTGCCACGCGAGCGGGCCGCAGGCCCGTTTGCCAGCGAATCGGGCACCATCGACTGCGAGGTGCGGCTGGACGCCACGCCCCGGATCGCGGTGGACCGGCTGGCCGGCTGGTCGCCGGGCGACCTTGGCGACCTCGGCGCACGCGCCAGCCTGTGGCGCTGCGACGGGGCTCCGCGCCGCTGCGCCCGCGGCATTCTGATGCCCTGGGGCGACGGCTGGGCGCTGGCGATCGACGGGGTGCAGCCCGGCTGAGCGCCGCGGAGTGAGCGCCGCGGCTGTCCGGCCGACGCCGAAATATCTTTGAACCGCGGGGAGTCACCCCGCGACTCAACGGGTCATGGACCTGACCCAATTTTCCCCGTCGTCAGCCCTGCTGACCGTGGTGGTGCTGGCACTGGCACCGTTCGTCGCCGTCATGGTGACATCGTTCACCAAGATCGTCGTCGTGCTCAACCTGCTGCGCAACGCGCTCGGGCTGCAGCAGGTGCCGCCGAACACCGTGATCAACGGCCTGGCGCTGGTGCTCAGCATCTACGTCATGTATCCGGTGGGCTTGGAGATGGGCGAGCAGGTGAAGAACATGCAGAACATCGGCGCGAGCACGCAAAGCATGCTGAAGGCGGCCGATACGGCGAAGGAGCCGCTGCGCAACTTCCTGCTCAAGCACAGCCGGCCGGTGGAGCGCGCCTTCTTCCTCAAGACCGCTCAGCGCGCGCTGAAGCCCGAGCA
This sequence comes from Burkholderiaceae bacterium, assembly GCA_035455385.1. Taxonomy (GTDB): domain Bacteria; phylum Pseudomonadota; class Gammaproteobacteria; order Burkholderiales; family Burkholderiaceae_C; genus JAEUPI01. The sequence goes on along the minus strand of DATIFD010000307.1, from coordinate 8,719 downwards.
GGCGGCATCGCTGAGCGAGCGCGACTTCCTGGTCATCGTGCCGTCGTTCGTGGTCGGCGAGTTGGCCGTCGCGTTCGAGATCGGCTTCCTGATCTTCCTGCCATTCCTGGTGATCGACCTGGTGATCTCCAACATCCTGATGGCGATGGGCATGATGATGCTGTCGCCGACCACGGTGTCGATGCCGTTCAAGCTGCTGCTGTTCGTGCTGATCGACGGCTGGGTCAAGCTGACGCACGGCCTGATCCTCACCTACCTCTGACGCGGCGGAGCGCACCATGCTGCATGGCGACATCATCCAGTTGACCCAACAGGCGCTGTGGTTCGTGCTGCTGCTGTCGGCGCCGCCGATCGTGGTGGCCGCGGTAGTGGGCCTGCTGATCGCTTTCGTCCAGGCGGCCACGCAGCTGCAGGAACAGACGCTGCAGTACGTGGCGAAGTTCTTCGCGATCGTGGTCACCATCTTCATCACCGCGTCGCTGCTCGGCGGCGGGCTGTACCAGTTCGGCGATCGCGTCTTCACCGACTTCGCCGGCCTCGTGCGCCGCTAGCACTTCGGCACGCTCATGGAAGCGCTGGCGCTCTACGGCAACCTGCGCGACGTCGCATTGCTGCTTGGCCTGTCGGCCACGCGCGTCGCGGTGGCCTTCCTGCTGGTGCCGTTGTTCACCAACGAACTGGTTCCGGCGCTGGTGCGCAACGCGCTGTTCGTGGCCATCGCGCTGCTCAGCCTGATGCTGCAGCCGGCGCCGGCGCCGCTGGTGTTGAGCAGCTGGCAGTGGCTGTCGCTGTTCGCCAAGGAGGCGTTCATCGGCGGCGTGATCGGTTTCATGATCGCCGGCGTCATGTGGGCCTTCGAGGCCGCGGGGGCGCTGATCGACACCAAGGCCGGCACCACGCAGGCGCAGGTGCAGGACCCGATGTCGGGCCAGAGCGTCACGCTCAACGGCGCGCTGTTCGGCCGCCTGGCCAGCTTCGTCTTCATGGCCGGCGGCGGCTTCATGATCATGGTTGGCGCGCTGCTCGAGAGCTACGCGATCTGGCCGGTGCGTGCCCCGTTCCCATCGCTGCTGCAAGGGGGCATGCGTCTGTTCGAGTCTGAATTCGGTCGCATCATGGCGCTGACGTTGCTGGTGGCCGCGCCCGCGCTGGTGCTGATGTACCTGATCGAGGGCGTGCTGGGCCTGATCAACCGCTTCGCCCAGCAGCTCAACGTGTTCTCGCTGTCGCAGTCGCTGAAGTCGGTGGCCGCGATCTGGATCGTGTGGGTGCAGGTGGTGTCGCTGGTGCAGCTGCTGCAGGAAGACCTGCTGTCACGCGGCGGCGTCGCGCTGCAGACGCTGCGCGCCCTGGTCGGAGGCTGAGACATGAACCCCCCATTCACTTCGTTCGCGGCCCCCGAGGGGCGCTCAGTGCCCTGCGGGCGGCCGGGCGGGCACTGACATGTCTGGCAACAACGACGCCGGCGACAAGACCGAAAAGCCGACACCGAAGAAGCTGCAGGACGCGCGCAAGAAGGGCGACGTCGCCAAGAGCAAGGACGTCACCAGCGCGGTGGGCCTGATGGTCTGGCTGGTGCTCGGCGTGTTGACCGTCGGCTATGCAGCCTCGCGCCTGGCCGCCCTGTACGACAGCTTGTTCGTCACCATCGGCCAGGGCTGGCTGCACACCGGCTTTGCCGGTGCCGCACGCACGATCGGCGCACAGGCCGCCGAACTCGCAGTCACGCTGGTGGCGATGCTGCTGGTGCCGGTGGCCGCGGTGGGCCTGCTGACCGAGTTCCTGCAGGCCGGACCGGTGCTGACGTTCGAGAAGCTGACGCCGAAGCTGGATTCGATGAATCCGGTTGAAGGCGTCAAGAAGATGTTCAGCATGGACAACCTGATCGAGCTGGCCAAGTCGATCGCCAAGGCGGCGGCGCTGTTCACGCTCGGCTGGCTGGTGGTCAAGTCCTCGCTGCCGCAGGTGGTTGCGCTGGCTCGCACGCCAGACCTTCCGGTGCAGGCGGTCGGCGGCCTGCTTTGGAGCCTGACCGTCAAGCTGATGGCGTCATCGGTGGCGGTGTTCACCCTGTTTGCGCTGCTCGACGCCGTGTACCAGCGCTACTCGTTCGAGAAGAAGATGCGCATGAGCATGCGCGATATCAAGCAGGAGATGAAGGAAAGCGAAGGCGATCCCTACGTCAAGTCGCAGCGCCGTCAGCTCGCGCAGCAAATGGCGCAGCAGAACGCCACCAACGCCGCGCGTAACGCCAGCGTGCTGGTGGTCAATCCGACCCACATCGCGATCGCGATCGACTACGACCGCGAGACCTGCCCGGTGCCGACCATCGCCGCCAAGGGCGAAGACCACGTGGCCCGCGCGATGCGCAAGGCGGCCGAGGAAGCCGGCGTGCCGATCGTTCGGAACATCCCGCTGGCGCGCGACATGTTGGCGCGCGCCGAGGTCGGCGAGATCGTGCCGGGCGACCTGTTCGACATCATCGCCGAGGTGATCTTGTGGGCGCAGGAGGTGCGCGAGCACGTGCAGGCGCAGCGCGAAGCCGGCCTCGGCCAGCCGCTGGCGTTGCCGCCGCGCCGCATTGCTGCGCCCGGCGAGGACCTGACACAGTACACCGAGCCCAAATGACGCGACTGCCGAGGAGGCCGAGATGGAATCGTTCGTGATGAGCTTCGCCAGCATGCTGCTGGCGCTTGGCGTGGTGATCGTCATCGCCTGGGTCGCGCTGCGTCTGCTGCGCGATCGTTTGCAGCCGCGCGCGAAAGCCGGCAGCACGGGGCCCGACGAGACGCTGCGCTTCGTGCGCGCGTTGCCGGTGGGTGCCAAGGAGCGCGTGGTGATCGTCGAATACCGCGGCGCGCGCTGGATGCTCGGCGTGACGGCCGGCGGCATCAGCACGATCGCGCAGTGGCCGGCCGACGCCGCGCCGTCGCAGACGCCGCCCGGTGATGCGCCGCCCGCGCGCTGAGCGGCCACGCACTAGGGTCGTCCGCAACGAGTAGCGCACCTAGCTGCCGAACGCACCGACTGTGAAAGCGCTCGCCGGATCAATTTAATTCAAACGTCCGCGGCGCGAAGCGCAACACAACAACGCAACACGCCGTCGGCAATTTGGTTCGCAACGGACCGGAGTGCCCGGCTGGTGCGTTAAGCAACTCAACCCCACGGGGCGGCGCAACCTTCAAACGCAATGCCTCACCAACCATTCTGGAGTGAATCATGAGCTTCCTCGATAGCATCGTCAGCGTCGCCACGAAGGCGATCGAAACCGTCGCCCCGATGGCCCTCGCGACCGTCTTCCCGCCCGCGGCCATGATGCCCGGCCTGAGCAACCTCGCCACCAATCTGCTCTGCCAAGGGCTTGGGCAAGCCATCGGCCAGCTCGGCCAGCAGGCCGGCCTGGCCAGCTTCGTGATGAAGGAAGCGCAGCAACTGCTGCAAGGCATCGCGTCGAAGCTGCAGCAGCCGTCCGACCCGGAGTGCACGCAGCATGTGAATGACAAGGCCGGCAAGGCGGTCGGGGATCTTGTCAGCAACATCATCAACGACTTCAAGGACATCTTCCAGAACTACCTGAACGACGCCCACAAGAAGGGCGAAGGCAAGGGTGGCTGCGGCAAGGGTGGCGCTGCCGGCGGTGGCGGCGCGATCGGCTTCCGCGAGCTGGCAGCGATCCTGGCCGAACTCGAGCAGAAGCAAGCCAAGAACGTGCAGAACGCCGTGCAGAAGGCCTCCGAGGCGCTGGGTGTCGACAAGAGCCAAGACGGTGCCGAGCAGGCGCAGTTCAAGGCGATGGAAGAGTCGAAGGCCGAAGCCCAGATCTTCCAGGCCCTGTCGAGCGCTGTTTCCGAGGTGATGAAGAACTTCGGCGGTGCGCTGAACACGGCCGCACGCGGAGGCTGATTCGCGTCGGCTCACGTGTCGGGGGCGCCCTTGGGCGCCCCTTTTTTCCCCGTTCGCACAAGGGGCACCCATCATGCTTCTGACACCACTGAACTACTTCTTCTCCCTGCAGCTGGTACCGGTCTTCGAATGGGAGCGCGTCGATGCACCCGACGGTGCGGCCCCACCCGCGCCATGCATCGGCGGCACCGTGATGCCCGGCGAAGGCTTCGTGGCGCCACCCCCGCCGTCGGATACACCCTCGTCGGACTTGCGGTTGGTTTTCAAAGGCTACGAGTGGCGGCCGGTTGCCGAACGCACGGTCTTCTCGCGCGAGGACTGGGAGAGTGTCTTGCGCAGCGAGGCCGACGCCAAGGAAGAGGATCGTGACCCGCATCGCGCCGAAGCAACGCGTCGCCCGACGGTGCCGCCGCCAAAGCCGACGCACGACCCCTTCGCCGGCATGCACGTGAATCCTTCTGTGGACAAGCCCGACACGTCGGAATCTTGACCGGCGATCGGGAACGACCCTAGCTAGGAAGCACCGCACTGGCGTGCGGCGCTTCCGTTCGGTACCCTGACAGACAAATATCACCGAGTGCGACGATGCTCCGCGCCAACGAATTCACCAACACTGCTGCGCTGTGGGCGCGCCCGCTGCCGGCCGTCTCGTCGCGCGGTGACGCGCGCGAGGCCGCGGGCTGGTTCGACGCCGGTGGCACCAGCGCGGACGTCGTCATTGGCGGCGATCTGGCGCTGGCCGCGCGTGGCCTCTCGGTCGAGCAGCACGCGAGCCGGGTCCTGATGCACCTGCGTGACGACGGCGATCGCCGCGTCTGACCGCGCGGTCGCCCGCATGACCGCAGCGCTGATGGCCGAACCGCGTTGGGCGCAAGCCGCCCAGGCGCTCGTCGACGGCTGCATCGACCTGCCAAACGACGAAGATCGAGTCGCGCTGCTGGCCGCCGTCTGTGACGGCCTGGGCGACGACTTGTACCCTGCCTTCCTGCGCGTGCTGTCGCTGATCGGCCTACACGGCGATCACGCGGCACGTGCGGCCGTGGCCAACGTGCTGGTGCACGCGCTGCGCACCGGCCGCCTGCCCAGCGGCCGGCGCAACGCGTGGGGCGCCGACGCGTCGAGCGCGCCGTCGATGAGCTACGGCCACACGCGCAGCCTCGGGCCGCTCGAATACCTGTGCGCGTGGCACGCGCAGGCCGAATCCGGTCGCGCGCTGACGGCCGACCAGTTCCATGCCGCAGCGCGCTCGCTGATGGACCTCATCGCCAGCAGCGACGACGCGCGCAGGCTCTACTGCGAGAAGCTGCTGGCCGACGTCGACGATCCGATCGCGGGCGCGCTGAACCGTCAGACCCGGCACGCGCTGCGCGAGCTGGCCCTCGCGTGGGCGGCCGGCGCCGACGCGCTGGACGCCAGCACGCGCTTCGTCAACGCGCTGCCGCAGGGTGGCGACGGCTCGCTGGCTTCGCGGATCGCGCAGCCCGCGTATACGTTGCGTTGATCGCCGCGGCCGCATCCGGCCGCGACACGCTGCGTCCGATGCCTCCGGCGACACCGCGATGGCGTTCCACACTGCTGGACACTACCGGCGTGATGGCGACCCACACGGATCCGCCGGCTTGGCGACAAAGGCAAAAAAAAAGAAGAGCGGCCCGCAGGCCGCTCTGAAGCACCGGCGATCGGTGCAGGCAGAAATCAATACTGCTTCCAGTCGAAGCCGGGGCCGCCGTGCAGCGTGTCCCAGCCCGGCCCGCCGATCAGCACGTCGTTGCCGCGCCCACCGTCGATGTGGTCGTTGCCACGGCCGCCCTCGAGCCAGTCGTTGCCGTTGCCGCCGTTGATGTAGTCGTCGCCGCGGCCGCCACGCACCGTGTCGTTGCCGTTGCCGCCGGACAGGTAGTCGTTGCCGCGCCCACCGTCGATGGTGTCATTGCCACCGCGCCCGAAGATCGCATCGTTGCCACTGCCGCCCTTGAGGACGTCGTTGCCGCTGCCACCCACCAGCAGGTCGTTGCCCGACCCGCCGTCGGCGTGGATGTTGGCGGTGACGTTGCTGTCGACCAGCAGCGTGTCGTTGCCGGCGCCGAGATTGAACTGGGTGTTCTCGAGCTGCTGCTTGGTCATGTACTGGGTCTGGCCGTTGACCTCGACCTTGTACAGGCCCATCAGCCCCAAGAGCCCGTCGGCCTTCGAGACGTGGACAAAATCGTTGCCCGAACCGGTATTGATGTTGTTGGTCGGCGTGCTCGGATTGATAGTGCACATGTTGAACTCCTTGAAATTGAGGTTGAGTGATGCGACACGGTCTGTGAGACGTCCGCATCGCTGGGTTGCATTGGATGCCGATGCGTGCATCGTTCCAATCCGGCACGTTCGCTAGCTGGGGACGCCCCCAGTTGGGGTCGCCCGCAATGCGACTGGCCGCTCGACGGCGGCGTTGCGTGCTCAGCCTTCTGCGACCACGCAGCGCACGTCCGCCTCGGCCAGCAGCGATTCGAAGGCCTCCGGGGGCGGACGGTCGGTGTACAGCGCGTCGATCTGATCGAGCCGCGCCAGCTCCACCATTGCCGGCCGGTTGAACTTGCTGTGGTCGGCCGCCAGCCACACCTGGCGCGACTGCTCGATGATCGCGCGCGCGACCTTGACCTCGCGGTAGTCGAAGTCACGCAGCGTGCCGTCGGCCTCGATGCTCGAGATGCCGATCAGTCCGATGTCGACGCGGAACTGGCGGATGAACTCCACCGTCGCCTCGCCGATGATGCCGCGGTCGCGCGAGCGCACGAGGCCGCCGGCGACGATCACTTCGCAGTCGGGGTTGTCCGACAGGATCGCCGCCACGTTGAGGTTGTTGGTGATGACGCGCAGCCCCTTGTGCTGCAGCAGCTCGCGCGCCACCGCCTCGGTGGTGGTGCCGATGTTGATGATCATCGAGCAGCCTTCGGGCACGGCCTGGGCCACCGCACGCGCGATCTGGCGCTTGGCCTGCTCGTTCAGATGCTGGCGCTGGCGATAGCCGATGTTCTCGGTCGTCGAGCTCGGCACGCGGGCGCCACCGTGAAAGCGCGAAAGCAGCCCGGCGTCGGCCAGCAGGCCGACGTCGCGGCGCACGGTCTGCAGCGTGACCCCGAAACGCTCGGCCAACGCCTCCACGGTCATCACGCCCTGTTCGCGCACCGCGGCCAACAGGTCGCTTTGCCGCGGGTTCGGCGTGAAGGGGCGCGATCCACGGGCGCGCGGGCGTGAGGCGGGGCTGCGTCGGGTCATGAGCGGGCAATGGCCTGGGCACGCAGCACGCAACGGCGGTGCCCACAGGGGCGAGGCGTGTGGGCAAGGTAGGCCGAATTCGCGGCTGCTTCTACACGCAGTTGCCCGCTTGTCGGAGACACCTGAATCCGCTAAAAGGAATCGATTCGAACGAAAACGAAAACATGCAGGCAGAAACGATCCCCGCAGAAGTCGATGTGCTGGTGGTCGGCGGGGGCGTCAACGGCGCAGGCATTGCGCGCGACCTCGCGGGTCGTGCCCTGTCGGTGCTGCTGGTCGAGCAACACGACCTCGCGTCACACACGTCGTCGTCGTCGACCAAGCTGATCCACGGCGGGCTGCGCTACCTGGAGCACTACGAGTTCTCGCTGGTGCGCAAGGCGCTGGCCGAACGCGAGGTGCTGCTCAGGAGCGCGCCGCACATCATGTGGCCGCTGCGCTTCGTGATGCCGCACGATCCGGCGATGCGGCCGGTGTGGATGATCCGCATCGGCCTGTTCCTGTACGACCACCTGGCGCGCCGCGAGTGGCTGCCGGGCTCGCACGCAGTGGATCTGGCGCGGCACTCGACCGGCGCCTCGCTGAAGCCGCAGTTCACGCGCGGCTTCGTCTACTCCGACGGCTGGGTGGACGACGCACGTCTGGTGGTGCTGTGCGCGCTCGACGCCCGCAAGCGCGGCGCCAGCGTGCTGACGCGCTGGCGCTGCGAACGCGCGCGCATCGACGGCACGCGCTGGGTCGCCGAGTTGGCCGACTCCGGCGGCGCCACGCGGACCGTGCGCGCCCGCGCGTTGGTCAACGCCACCGGGCCCTGGGCCTCGAGCTTCCTGCACGACCAGCTCGCCAGCCCGCTGGCACCGTCGCTGCGCCTCGTCAAAGGCAGTCACATCGTCGTGCCCAAGCTGTTCGAGCACGACCACGCCTACATCTTCCAGAACGCCGACCGTCGCATCATCTTCGCGATTCCCTACGAGGGCGACTTCACGCTGATCGGCACCACCGACGTCGAGTGCCACGGCGACCCCGCTGCCGCACGCCCCGACCCGCAGGAGCTGGCCTATCTGTGCGAACAGGCCAACCGCTACCTCGCGCGCGAGGTCAGCCCGGCATCGGTGGTCTGGAGCTATTCCGGCGTGCGGCCGTTGCTGCCGGACGAGACCGGCGATCCGTCGGCAGTGACGCGCGACTACCAGCTCGAGATGACCAGCAGCCCGGCACCGCTGCTGTCGGTGTGGGGCGGCAAGATCACCACCTTTCGCAAGCTCGCCGAGGAAGCGGCCGGTCTGCTGTGCGGCGCGCTGCAGGCGCACGCCCCGGCGTGGACCGAGGGCGCTGTGCTGCCCGGCGGTGAGTTGTCGACCTGGATCGCGCCGAGCGGCCGCCCTGACACCGACATCGCACGCTTCCAGCAGGCGCTCGCGGCACGCGTGCCTCAGTTGGCGCCGGGGCTGTGCCGCCGTTGGTCGCGCAGCTACGGCGCACTGGTGCGGCACATCCTGCAAGACCCCGCCGGCCTCGGCACCGAGGTGGCGCCGGGCCTGCACGAGGCCGA
>DATIFD010000306.1:0-2701 GCA_035455385.1 Burkholderiaceae bacterium | reverse complement strand
TGCCGCAGGAGCGGCTGCAGATCTGCCTGAGCGGCGTGGCAGCGATGGAGCGCGCGCTGGAGGAGACGCTGGCCTACGTGAAGGAGCGCAAGGCGTTCGGCAAGGCGATCTGGGAGTTCCAGAACACGCGCTTCAAGCTCGCCGAGGTGCAGGCCATCGTGCTGGCGGCCCGCTCGTTCGTCGACGCCTGCATGGTCGCGCACCTCAAGGGCGAGCTCGACGCCGCGCGCGCCGCGCTGGCCAAGGCGTGGGTCAGCGAGCAGCAGGGCAAGGTGATCGACGAGTGCCTGCAGCTTTTTGGCGGCTATGGGTACATGATGGAGTACCCGATCGCCGAGCTCTACGTGAACGCGAGGGTGCAGCGCATCTATGGCGGTACCAACGAGATCATGAAAGAGCTCGCGTCGCGGTCGATGTGAGGAGCCCACGATGGACAGTTCTGACCTGCCCCTGACCGAGCGCCTGCGCGCCGCGCTGGCGCTGCAGCGCGCCGCCTACCACGCGCACCCGGTGCCCAGCCACGGCGAGCGCCGCGCCGACCTGGAGCGCCTGCGCGCCTTCCTGCGCGACCACCAGGACGCGATCGCCGACGCAATCAGCGCCGACTACGGCCACCGCTCGCGCCACGAGACGCGGCTGGCCGAGCTGGTGCCGGCGGTCGACGGCATCACGCACGCGCTGAAGCACCTCAGGTCGTGGATGAAGGTGCAGCGCCGCGCCGCCGACTGGATCACCTTTCCGCTGGCGCGCAACCGCGTCATCCCGCAGCCGCTGGGCGTGGTGGGCGTGATCGTGCCGTGGAACTTTCCGATCAACCTGAGCTTCGTGCCGCTGACGGCGATCTTCGCCGCCGGCAACCGCGCGATGGTCAAGCTCAGCGAGAACTCGCGCCACCTCGCCGCGCTGCTGATCGACAAGGTGCCGGCGTACTTTCCGCCCGAAAAGCTGCAGTTCTTCGACGAGACCGGCGGCGTCGGCGTCGCCTTCTCGCAGCTGCCGTTCGATCACCTGCTGTTCACCGGCTCCGGCACCACCGGCCGCGCGGTGATGGCCGCCGCCGCGCAGAACCTGTGCCCGGTGACGCTCGAGCTCGGCGGCAAGTCGCCGGCGATCGTGGCGCCCGACTTCCCGCTGGTCACCGCGGTGCAGCGCATCCTGTACGTCAAGTGCATGAACGCCGGCCAGATCTGCACCACGGTCGACCACGCCTGGGTGCCCGCGGACAAGATCGACGAGTTCGTGCGCCTCGCTGAAGCGATCGTGCCGCGCATGTACAAGTCGCTGGCGTCGCCCGACTACACGTCGATCATCGATCCCAAGTCGTTCGACCGCCTGCTTAGCGCGCTCGACGAGGCGCGGCAGCGCGGCGCGCGGGTGATCCCGCTGTTGAGCGGGCCGGCGTTCGACGCCGCCACGCGCAAGATCGCGCCGCACATCGTGCTCGACGCGCCGGCCGACAGCGCGCTGATGAGGCGCGAGATCTTCGGTCCGATCCTGCCGCTGCGGCCGTATCACTCGCTGGACGACGTGATCGCCGAGATCAACGACGGCGACCGCCCGCTGGCGGTGTACCCCTTCAGCAAGGACGAAGCCTTCGTGCAGCGCGTGCTCGACCACGTGATGTCCGGCGGCGTGTCGGTCAACGACGCGCTGTTCCACGTGGCGCAGCACGACCTGCCGTTCGGCGGCGTCGGCCCGTCGGGCATGGGCCATTACCACGGCCGCGAGGGCTTCGAGACCTTCTCCAAGCTGCGGCCGGTGTTCAAGCAGGCGCCGGTGTCGGCGCTCAAGTTCATGGGCCCGCCGTACGGCGCGCGGATGAACGCGCTGCTGAAGTTCCTGATCAAGAAGTGATGCTCGAGCACACGCCCGCCGACACCCCGTTGCCGCAGCTGCTGCAGCAACTCGACAGCGACGGCTACGTGATCATCCCGTCGCTGCTGCCGCCGTCGCAGGTGCAGGCGATCAAGGAAGCGCTCTCGCCATACCTGCAGCGCCAGCTGATGGGCCGCAACGACTTCGAGGGCTACGACAGCGAGCGCGTCTACGCGCTGCTGGCCAAGAGCCCGGTGTTCGGCGAGCTCGCCGCGCACCCGCTGGTGCTCGACGTCTGCGAGGCGATCCTCGGCCCCAACTTCATGCTCAGCGCGTGCCTGGCGATCAACTCGCACCCGGGCGAGAACGCGCAGCCGCTGCACTTCGACGACAGCTTCTACAAGGTGCCGCGGCCGCGGCCCGCGTACGGCGTGAGCGCGTTCTGGGCGATCGATGACTTCACCGACACCAACGGCGCCACCGAGATCATCCCGGGCAGCCACAAATGGGGCGACGCCGAGCGGCCCGAGGGCACCGGCTTCTACGAGGCGTTCGTCAACGGCAAGCACGTGCCTGTCGTCGATCACCCGGGTCTCGAGAAAGTCATCATGCCCGCCGGCTCGCTGATGCTCACCCCCGGCACGCTGTGGCACCGCGGCGGCGCCAACCGCAGCAACGCCTCGCGCCTGGCGATCACGCCGCAATACTGCGTGGCCTGGGGCCGCCAGATGGAGAGCATGCTGCTGTCGGTGCCGCCGCACGTGGTTGCGCAGTACCCCGAGCGGATTCAACAGTTGCTGGGCTACAGCATTCACCCGCCGTTCATGGGCCACGTGAACGGCATGCACCCGGGCCGGGTGCTTCATCAGTTCTCGCGATCCGAAGC
>DATIFD010000305.1:0-2470 GCA_035455385.1 Burkholderiaceae bacterium | reverse complement strand
TCTCTCCGCCAATAATGATCCGGCGGCTCAATGCATTGAAACCTTCATGCGGCGCCAACTGATTCAGCGCCTCAACGTGGGCTGGAGTAATTTTGAGCAGGCTAAAATTGCGCATGCCAGACTTGTCGGCCGCCAAAATCTCAAGCTGTTTGTCCTCCTGCAGGAGCAGCACGTGCTTGCCCGACAACAAGGGCAGAAACAGGCTTGTGACCGTGGCATCAAATGCAAGCGGTGTAAGGAGCGGTGCGCCTGATCCAACGCCAGGTCGATATTCTTGACTGGCCCAAGTCGTATAGTTGACGAGACCACCGTGGCTGACGACGACGCCTTTGGGGGTTCCGGTTGAGCCTGAGGTGTAGATGACGTAGGCGGGGTTGTGCGGGTGCAGTTCGAGCTTTGGCGCGCTGGTGGGCTGGCGTGCGACGTCGGGCCAGTCGGCATCGATCCGCACGATGCGGGTGGTGGTGGTGGCGGCGGGGACCGCGGCCAGCCGATCGAGCAGCCCCGACTGGGTCAGCAGAACGGCGGCGCCGGCGTCCTGGAGCATGAACGCCAGGCGCTCGGCCGGATAGCCGGGGTCGAGCGGCAGGTAGGCGCCGCCGGCTTTGAGGATGCCGAGCAACCCGATCACCATCTCGGGCGAGCGCTCCACGCACAGCCCCACCACCGTCTCCGGCCCGACCCCGAGGTCGCGCAGTTGATGCGCCAGTTGATTGGCGTGCGCCTCCAGCGCCGCATAGCTCAGGCTGCGATCCTCGAACACCACCGCAACCGCCTCCGGCGTGCGCTGCGCCTGCGCCGCAAACAACGCCGGCACGGTAGCGTCCGCGATCGGCTGCGCGGTGTCGTTCCAATCCCGTAAAATGGTGTGACGCTCTGCAGCAGACAGAATGTCGAGGCCGCCGATCGCACGCTGCGGCTCCGCCACCGCGGCTTCCAGCAGCCGGATGAGCCGCGCCCCGAGCGCCGTAACGGTCTCGCGATCAAACAGGTCGGTGGCGTATTCCAGCACGCCCCTGATCCCGGCCGGCGATCCGTCGGTGCTGCGCTGCTCCGCCACGCTGACCGACAGGTCGAACTTGGCGCTGGCGTTCGTCACCGCCTCAAAGCGCGCCTCGAGCCCCGGCAGTTCGAGCCTGGCAGCGGCATTGCTCTGGAACGCCAGCATCACCTGAAACAGCGGATGCCGCGACAGCGAGCGCGCCGGGTTGAGCACCTCCACCAGCCGCTCGAACGGCACATCCTGGTGGCTATAGGCCGCCAGATTGCCGGCCCGCACCCGACCCACCAACTCCTTGAAGCTTGGATTGCCGGCCGTGTCCGTGCGCAGCACCAGCGTGTTGACGAAGAACCCAACCAGATCCTCCAGCGCGGCGTCGCCGCGCCCCGCGATCGGGCTGCCGATCGGGATGTCGGGGCCGGCCCCAAGCCGCGTCAGCAGCGCCGCAAGCCCGGCCTGCAGCACCATGAACAGGCTGGCCCCGTTCGCCCGCGCCAGCGCCAGCAGGTCCCGGTGCAACTGGCTCGACAACGCTACCGGCACGTTGTCGCCCCGATGGCTCAACACCGCAGGACGCTTGCGGTCAAATGGCAGATCGATCTGGTCCGGCAGCCCCTTCAGGCGTTCCGTCCAGTACGACAGCTGCTGCGCGATCGCGCTCTCGCCGTCGCTCTCATCTCCCAGTAAAGCGCGCTGCCACAGCGTGTAGTCGGCGTATTGAACAGAAAGCGCCGGCAGCGCCGCCGCAACACCCCGCAGCCGCGCCCCATAGAACTCCGCCAGATCCCGCGCCAGCGGCGACAGCGACCAGCCGTCGCCGGCGATGTGATGCAGCACCAGCAGCAGCACATGTTCGTCCGCCGACAGCGCAAACAGATGCGCCCGCAGCGGCAGTTCGCTCGCAAGCTCAAACCCCCGCCCGGCCAGCGCCGACAGGGCCCCCGGCAGCGACGCCTCGCCCACCGCCGACACGGTGAGTTCGACCCGCACCGCAGCCGGCGCAACGATCTCCTGCCGCGGCACCCCCAGGGTCTCCGGGAATAGCGTGCGCAGGCTCTCGTGCCGCACAACCAGATCCGTCAACGCCGCTTGCAGTGCCGCTCGGTCCAGCGCACCCACCAGCCGCACCGCCAGCGGGATCACATAGCTTGAAGCCGCACTCGATCCGGCGCCCGATCCCACCCCATCCAGACGCTCCAGGAACCACAACCGCCGTTGCGCATAGGACAGCGGAAGCTCGGCAGGACGGCTCTGCACCATCAGCGCAGGACGCGCCGCCTGCGCCTCCAAAAGCCGCTCCGAAAGCGCCGCAACGCTCGGCGCCTCGAACAGGCTGCGGATGCTGATCTCCACATCCAGGCTGGAACGAATCCGGCTGATCAGCCGGATCGCCAGCAGCGAATGCCCGCCCAGTTCGAAGAAGTTGTCGTCGATCCCGACCCGCTCGACGCCCAGAACCTCCGCAAACAG